>JAHWKW010000020.1 GCA_019347675.1 Actinomycetota bacterium
CCGAAGGCCTTCTTCCCGCACGCGGCGTCGCTGCGTCAGGCTTTCGCCCATTGCGCAAGATTCTCCACTGCTGCCTCCCGTAGGAGTCTGGGCCGTGTCTCAGTCCCAGTGTGGCTGTACGAGCTCTCACTCCAGCTACCCGTCGTCGCCTTGGTGAGCCGTTACCTCACCAACTAGCTGATAGGCCGCGAGGCCGTCCTGCGCCGCCGGAGCTTTCCTGTCCAGATCATGCGATCCGGAGAGAATATCCGGTATTAGCCCCGGTTTCCCGGGGTTATCCCAAAGCGCAGGGTGGGTTCCTCACGTGTTACTCACCCGTTCGCCGGTTTCCACCACCCCGAAGGGTGGCTTCGTCCCTCGACTTGCATGTGTTAAACGCGCCGCCAGCGTTCGTCCTGAGCCAGGATCAAACTCTCCGTTGAACGATCGATATATCCAGTACGGACATTCGATGCGAAGGAGAGCTGGATAACAGCTCCATTTTATGGGTCCGTGGTCATCCTCGGATGCCACGGGATACAACGACCGTCTCAGTTTCACCGCTGAACGCGGTTCCCAAGGACGGGGTCATGTGCACTGGCTTTTGGCACGCTATGCAGTTTTCAAGGATCGGGTCTGGTGACCGTCGCGGGTTCCGCTCCCTTTGGAGCCGGCTTCCGCCGTGGTCACGCGCGTCCGCTTCGGCGCCCCCTCTCCCGATCGGGAGCCTCAGCGCCGAGACTCTGCGGCCCGACGCGCACGTCGGGCCGGACAGAAAACGTTACCGTGACGTCTCTCGCCTGTCAACCGGGTTCTGCGCCCCGTCGGGCGATCCCCGCCGCGCCGGGGCCGTTGTCGTGGCCGCCGGCGCGCGGACCTTACCTGGTGGGTACCGGGGCGACAACCGCCACGACGCCCACTGGTGAGTCCGCTCCGGGCACACGGCGGTGCGGGTCTTCCCCACCCCACTTCGTGCCCTGCTCCCTGTCCAACACGCCCCGCGGGACGGATGTTCCCGCCCCCCGAGCCGATCCCGCGACCGTCCGCGACGCGTCGGCTTCGCTGCTCGGGGGGGGCACCTGCGTACGCTGCCGCGGCATGCGGGGGTTGGGACAGGCTCGGCTCGTGGCGGCGGGGGTCGCCCTGGTCGGCGCTGCGTGCGCGCAGGTCGTCGTCCTGGAACCCGGCGACCCGATCGCGTTCGTCCAGCAACCCCAGACCTCGCACGTGCTGGCGGCCGACGGCACGGTGCTGGCCGCACTGCACGCCGAGCAGGACCGCGAGGCCGTCCCACTGGACCGGGTGCCCGCCGAGCTGGTCGCGGCGGTGATCGCCGTCGAGGACCGGCGGTTCTTCCTGCACCGCGGTGTGGACGTCCCCGCGATCGCCCGAGCGGCGGTGCGCAACGTGGAAGCCGGCGCCGTGGAGGAAGGCGGGTCGACCATCACCCAGCAGTACGTCAAGAACACCATGCTGGGTCCCGCGCGTACCGCGGAACGCAAGCTCAAGGAGGCGGCGCTCGCGTACCAGCTCGAGCAGCACCATTCCAAGGAACAGATCCTCGAGCGCTACCTCAACACGATCTACTTCGGCCACGGCGCGTACGGCGTGCACGCCGCGGCCCAACGCTACTTCGGCCGGCCGGTGGACGCGCTCACACTGGCCCAGTCGGCACTGCTGGCCGGGTTGATCGCCTCGCCCGCCCGGTGGGATCCCCACACCCGACCGCAGGCCGCAGGCGAGCGGCGCGCCCACGTGCTCGACGCGATGGTCGCCACCGGGCGGCTCGACCGCACGGCCGCCGCCGAAGCGGCGAACGAGCCCCTGGACCTCATCCCGCTGCCAACCGACCGGCGCCACCGCGCTCCCTACGTCGTCGAGGAGGTCCGCCGCCTGATCGCCCGCGACGAGGACGGGGCGTTCGCGGCGTTGGGGGACGACCCCGACGAGCGCCTGGCGACGCTGTACACGGGCGGCTTGCGCATCCACACCACGATCGATCTGCGCATGCAGGACCAAGCCGAGGCGGCGATCGCCGGGGTCCTGGCCGAACCCGATGACCCCTCCGCCGCGCTGGTCGCGATCGACCCTGCCAGCGGCGCGGTCCGGGCGCTGGTCGGTGGACGTGACTTCTACGACGAAGACGGCCCCCACGCCCGCTTCAACCTCGCCACTCAGGGCCGTCGCCAGCCGGGTTCGGCGTTCAAACCCGTGGTGCTGGCCGCCGCCCTGTCCCGCGGTGTCGCCCTGGAGCGGACCTTCCCTGGCGGGTCGTCGGTGACCATCCCCGACCCGGCTTGCCGGGGACCGCAAGGCCCGTGGTCACCGTCGAACTACGACCACCGCGCGTTCGGGCCGGTGACGTTGCGCGGAGCGACCATCCACAGCGTCAACACCGTCTACGCCCGACTGGCCGCGGAGCTGGGCCCCGAGACGCTGCTGGCCACGGCCCGCAACCTCGGCATCAAGGGCGAGCTTCCCGCCGTGTGCGCGCTGGCGCTGGGAGCCGGAGAGGTCTCCCCGGCGGACCTGGCCGCCGCCTACCAGCCGTTCGCCGCGCTCGGTCGGCGTCATCCCGCCCACCTGATCGCCAGGATCGAGACGGCGGACGGCGATGTCGTCCACGAGCGTCAGGCCGAGTCCTACCAGGTCCTCGACGAAGCGGTCGCCCACCTGGTGACACGCACCCTGCAGGAAGCGGTCCAGCGCGGGACCGGGGTGAACGCCGCGATCGGTCGGCCCCAGGCGGGCAAGACCGGCACCACCGACGGGTCGACCGACGCCTGGTTCGTGGGGTACACCCCCGATCTGGTCGCCGCCGTGTGGATCGGGTTCGCCGAGGGCAAGATCGCCATGGTCCCGCCCCGCACCCGCATCCGTGTGGAAGGCGGCCGCTGGCCGGCGCAGATCTGGGCCGCGTTCGCCAAGGAGGCGCTGGCCGACGCTCCGCCCCGCGAGTTCGAAGTCCCGGAGGTGTCCCTGGTCACCGTCGAGGTCGACATCTCCCGCAACTGCCTGCCCAACCCCTACACCCCACCGGAGCTCGTGCAGGCCCGCGAGTACCTGCGCGGCACCGAACCGACCGAGCTTTGCACCGAACCGACCGGCCCACCGGTCGACGACGTGCCTGACGTGACCGGTCTGACCCGCGCAACCGCACTGCGACTGCTGCGCTCGAAGGGCTTCGTCGTCGAGGAGCGCCCCGTGGCGTCGAAGGTGTACCCGCCCGGGTACGTCACCGGCCAGCAGCCCCTGGCAGGCGGCCGCGTCGACCCGTCGGTGGGCAAGCTCGTGATCTGGGTGTCGGTCAACCCTCGCGAGCACGCGGTCGTCGCCGACGTGGTCGGGCTCGAGCTGGAGTCGGCGGTGGCGCGGCTGGAGTCCCAAGCGTGGGTGGTGCAGTCGCTGTACGTCTGCCCGGAGCACGGGTGCCCACCCGACGCCCGCCCGGGGCGCGTGTGGGAGCAGGACCCGCCCGCGGGCAGCCGTGAGCGCCTCCACTCGGTGGTCGTGCTCCGCGCCTACCCGCGGTAGCCGTCGCCGCAACCACGCGGACGTCAACTGCCCGCGCGGGGATGGCGGGCGTAGCGACTGACCTCGGGTACCCCCGCGACCCAGAACCGCCACGGCTGGTCGGCGGCGAGCCGGATGCCGGTCCGCGGCCCGGTGACCACCGCATCGTCTGCGGGGCGCCACCCGTCGTCCTCGACGCGGAGCGGGGAACCGGCGTCGGTCACGTCGACGCCGCTGTGGTCGGCGGCGACGGCCAGGCCCTGTGTCAGCCGGCCGGGGCCACGCAGCAGGTCACGGTCACGGTCGACTGCGCTGCGGCGTGGACGGACGTAGTCGTGTCCGGCCAGCAGGACCGCCGCGCGCAACAGCACAGCCGCCGCGACGCCCTCAGCCTCGCACGCGATGTTCATGCAGTGGTGCATGCCGTAGGTGAAGTAGACGTAGAGGTGACCGGGAGGGCCGAACATCACCTCGTTGCGGGGGGTCCGGCCACGGTAGGAGTGGCTGGCCGGGTCGCTCTGGTGGTAGGCCTCGGTCTCCACCAGCCGGGCGATCGTCTGGCTGCCGTCGTCCTCACGGCGGACGACCACCTTGCCGAGGATGTCGGCGGCGACCTGCAGCACCGGACGGTCGTAGAAGGCACGGTCGAGGACCGCCCGGCGGGCGTGCAGCTGGCCGTAGTCGCTCACCGGGTTGTGACGGTCACCGGGCAGCCCCGCGGCGTCGGCTCGCCACGACCCAGTCCAGGAAACGGTCGGTCGGCCAGGTGTTGGCGATGCGGTCGGCGGGCACCCAGCCGCGTTCGGCCAGCCGGACCCCGAACTGGAGGTTGTCGAACTCGCGGATGCGGTGCGCGTCGCTGTTGACGACGAACGTGACGTTGCCGCCCCGGGCGGCGCGCAGCACCTCGGCTGAGGCGTCGAGGCGATCCAGATGGGAGTTGATCTCGATGGCGGTGTCGGTGGCTGCGGCCGCGTCCAGGATCGTGTCGACGTCCAGGTCGATCCCCGGGCGACGTCCGATCCGGCGACCCTGCAGATGCCCGATGCAGCGCACGGCCGGATGGTGGATGGCGGTCAGGACCCGGTTCGTCTGCGCCGCCCGGTCGCGGCGGAAGTGGCTGTGCACGCTGGCGACCGTCCAGTCGAAGCTCGCCAGGAACTCCTCGTCGTAGTCGAGGTCGCCGTCCGCGCCGATGTTCAGCTCGCAGCCGTGCAGGACCCTGATCCGCCCGGCGTGACGGCGGTTGAGTGCGGCGATCCGCTCGCGCTGGGCGAGCATGTCGTCGGCCGACACGCCGCTGATGCGCAGATCCTCGCCGTGGTCGGTGATCGCCAGGTACCGCAACCCCCGGCTCAGCGCCGCATCGACCATCTCGTCGAGGGTGTTGCGTCCGTCGCCGGAGAGGTCGGTGTGGACGTGGAGGTCGCCGCGGAGGTCGGCGACCGACGCCACGCGTGGCAGTTCATCTGCCGCGGCGGCGGCGACCTCGCCGACGTCCTCGCGCATCCCCGGCGGGACCCACTGCAGGTCCAAGGCGGCGTAGATGTCCTCCTCGGTCTGCGCCGCCAGCAGCCTGCCCGTGTCGGTCTCCCACAGGCCGTACTCGTTGAGGCTCCACCCGCGTCGGACGGCCCGCTCCCGGACCCGGACGTTGTGCGCCTGCGAGCCGGTGAAGTACTGCAGGGCGGCGCCGAACTCCTCGCGTCGAACGACGCGCAGGTCCAGCTGCAGCCCCCGTGCCGTGACCACGGTCGCTTTCTTGTCCCCCCGTGCAGCCACCTCCCGGACCATCGCCATCCGCGTGAACGTGTCCATCACCGGCGTCGGGTCGACGGCCGCCACGACCACGTCCACGTCGGCGACGGTCTCACGGAAGCGGCGCAGCGAGCCGGCGTAGGCGACCTCGTCGACGTCGTCGACCCGGCGCAGCAACGCGGTCACCTCCGTGGCGACGGGCAGGGCGTCGGCGATGGTGGTCCGCCGCTCCTTGCCGGTCAGGCCGAGCTTGGCGATGTTCGCGGCGATGTTCTCCTCGGTCTTCACGCCCAGCCCCGGGACGTCACGGAGCCGGCCGGCAGCCACCGCCGCGCGCAGGTCGTCGATGCTGCGGATCCCCAGATGCTCGTGCAGCAGCGCCACCGTCTTGGGCCCGATCCCCGGAACACGGATCAGCTCGAGGTAGCCGGGGGGGTACCGGTCTCGCAGCTCCTCGAGTCGGGCGATCGTCCCCGTGTCGGCGAACTCGGCGATCTTGGCGGCGATGGCCCGCCCGATGCCCGGCAGCGCGGTCAGCTCGGCCTGGTTGAGCGCCGTCACGTCGTGAGGGCAGGCCTCGACCGCCCGGACCCCGTTGTGGTAGGCCCGGGCACGGAACGACTGGCGGGTGCCGTCCTCGAGCTCGGTGAGCATCGCGAGCTCGTGCAGGAGCCGGGCGACGTCGGCGTTGGTGGGCATCTAGTGGCCGCCGGCGCGGTTGGCGGCGATGACCTCCCGCGCGACGGTCAGCTGCGCTGCGACCGACGCGGTGGCGGTCCCCAGCGTGCTGCTGCGGCGCTCGACCGCCTGGCGGACGTCGAGGAGATCGGCCACCGATCGGTCCAGGGCCGGATGGGCGCCGGCGAGCTCGGCGGGGTCGAGGTCCTGCAGGTCGCGGCCGTCGTATTCGGCACGGCGGACCAGCTCACCGACGACGTCGTGGGCATCGCGGAAGGGCACCCCGCGCCGGACGAGCTCCTCCGCGAGGTCGGTGGCCAGCGACGAGGCGCCCGCGGCCGCGGTCTCGAGCCGTTGACGGTCGAACTCCAGCGTGGCCACCATCCCGGTCACGGCCGGGAGCGTCACCTGCAGGGTGTCGACCGCGTCGAACACCGGCTCCTTGTCCTCCTGCAGGTCGCGGTTGTAGGTCAGCGGCAGCCCCTTCACGGTCGTGAGCAGCGCCACCAGGTCGCCGACGATCCGCCCGCACTTGGCCCTGACGAGCTCAGCGATGTCGGGGTTGCGTTTCTGGGGCATGATTGACGACCCGGTGCAGAAGGGGTCTGCGACGCGCACGAAACCGAACTCGGCTGAGCTCCACACGACGAGCTCCTCACCGATCCGCGACAGCGTGGTGGCCAGGAGCGCAGCGGCGGCCAGGAACTCCAGCGCGAAGTCGCGGGAGGCCACCGCGTCCATGGAGTTGTGGGTCACACGACTGAACCCCAACGCGGCGGCGTACCCGGCCGGGTCCAGCGGCAGGGTGGTTCCGGCGAGCGCACCGGCACCCAGCACCGACTCGTCGGCACGGCGGGCGCAGTCACGCAGCCGCCCCACGTCACGGTCGAGCATCCACAGGTAGGCCAGCAGGTGGTGGCTGAGCAGCACCGGCTGGGCGCGTTGCAGGTGGGTGTAACCGGGAGCGATCCAGTCCAGGTGCGCGTCGGCCTGGTCGGCCAGCACCTCCTGGAGGTCCGCGATCGCGTGGACCAGGTCAGCGCAGGCGTCGCGGAGCCACAGCTTGAGGTCGTTGACGATCTGGTCGTTGCGCGACCGGCCGGCGCGCAGCTTCCCACCGAGGGGACCGAGCCGTTCGGTGAGCCACCGCTCCACCGCCCCGTGCAGGTCCTCGTCGGTGACTGCCCAGGGGAACTCACCGCGCGCGAACAGCTGGGCGCACTCGTCGAGGGCCTCCTCCAGCCGGCGGGCTTCGTGGCCGTCGAGGATCCCGATCCGGGCCAGCTCCCGCGCGTGCGCCTTGCTGGACGTGAGGTCCTGCCGCCACAGCCGGTAGTCGAACCCCGTCGACGCCGACAGGCGCCAGGCCGCCTCGTCGGGGTCCTGCGCGAACCGTCCCCCCCACAGGCGGCCGGTCACAGCTGACCGGTCTCGCGCGCCCGCCGCGCCCAGGTCTTGAGCGGCAGTCCCCACAGCGACACGAAACCCTCGGCCTGGGTGTGATCGAAGCGGTCGTCGACGCTGTAGGTGGCCAGCGACTCGTCGTAGAGCCCGACGTCGCTGCGGCGACCGATCACGTTGGCCGAGCCCTTGTACAGCTCGACGCGGACGTCGCCGCTGACGTACCGGCTGGCCTCGTCCATGAACGCGTCCAGCGCTCGCTTCAACGGCCCCCACCACAGCCCGTTGTACAGCAGCTGCGCGTAGCGTCCCTCCTCGGTGCGCTTGTGGTCGGACAGCTCCTGCTCGAGGCAGACGTCCTCGAGGTCGCGGTGGGCGGTGAGCAAGGTGACGGCGCCGGGGCACTCGTACAGCTCACGGCTCTTGATGCCCACCAGCCGGTCCTCGATCATGTCGATCCGCCCGACGCCGTGCGCGCCGGCGCGGCGGTCGACCTCGGCGATCAGCTGTGCGATCGGCAGCTCCTTGCCGTCGATGGCCACCGGCATGCCCTCGGCGAACGTGACGGTGAGCTCCTCGGGGGTGTCGGGGGCGGCCCGGGGACTGACCGTCCGGGCGAACACCTCCTCGGGGGCCCGCGCCCAGGGGTCCTCGAGGATCCCGCACTCGGCGGTCCGGCCCCACAGGTTCTCGTCGATCGAGTAGGGACTGTCCTTGTGCACCGGGACGGGCAGGTCCCGCTCGACTGCCCATGCGATCGCTTCGTCGCGTGACAGGCCCCACTCCCGGATGGGGGCTTCGGTGTGCAGGTCGGGGGCCAGGCACATCGTCCCGACCTCGAAGCGGACCTGGTCGTTGCCCTTCCCGGTGCACCCGTGGGCCACCGCGGTGGCGCCGGTCTCGCGGGCGACGCGGACCAGATGCTTGACGATCAGCGGCCGCGACAGCGCCGACACCAGCGGGTACTTGCCCATGTAGACGGCGTTGGCCTTGATCGCGGGGACGAGGAAGTCCTCGGCGAACTCGTCGCGGGCATCGACGACCAGCGCGTCCACCGCCCCGCAGTCCAGCGCGCGCCGGCGGATGCCGTCCAGCCCGCCGGTGTGGGCGTTGGCGTCCGCGTCGCCCTGGCCGACGTCGACGGCCAGGGCGACGACCTCGTAGCCCTTGTTCTCGGCGAGCCAGCGGATCGCCACGGAGGTATCCAACCCACCGGAGTAGGCCAGGACGAGGCGGGGAGTCGGCATAGCGGTCCTTTCAGGTCAGGTCGGCGAGGTCCCGGAAGCGTCGGGCGAGGTCGCGACCCGCGATCCCTTCGCGTGCGATCACCACCACCGTGTCGTCACCGGCGACGGTGGCGAGCACGCCGGGCAGCTCGGCGAGGTCGACCGCGGCGGCCACGGGTCCGGCGCCGGCCGGTGGCGTGCGCAGCACGGCGAGGTTCCCGCTGCTGTGCACCTCGACCACGAAGCGCTGCACGACGTCGCTCAGGCGGTCCCGGGCGGTCGCGGGCGCCGGATCGCTCGCCAGGCGGTACGCCAACGCCCCGGAGGCCCCACGGACCTTGACGGCACCGAGCTCGTCGAGGTCGCGGGACACGGTCGCCTGCGTCGTATGCACCCCGTGGTCCGCCAGCAGGTCACACAGCTGCTCCTGGGACTGGACCTCGTGGTCGTGCAGCAGCCCGACGATCAGGCGTTGGCGGTCGGGCTTGCTCACGGTGCCGGCAGCGCGGGCCATCAGCCGCTCCCGTCGCCGTCTGCGAGGAGCGCCAGCAACAGCGCCTTCTGGGTGTGCAGCCGGTTCTCGGCCTGGTCCCACACCCGCGAGGCGGGTCCGTCCAGGACCTCGCCGGTGACCTCCTCGCCGCGGTGGGCGGGCAGGCAGTGCAGGAAGACGGCACGGGGTGCGGCCTTGGCGAACAGGTCGGCGTTGACCTGGTACGGGGCGAACGCCGCCCGACGCTGGTCGACCTGGTCGCCTTGACCCATCGACACCCACACGTCGGTGTAGACCACGTCGGCGCCGTCGACCGCGGCCAGCGGGTCGTCGGTGACCGCCACCGCCCCGCCCAACGTCCGGGCCTGCTCGACCACCCCCGGGTCAGGCGCGTACCCGGCAGGGTGGCCGACCCGCACGTCCATGCCGGCGAGCCCGCCGGCCAGCAGCAGCGAGTGCGCCACGTTGTTCCCGTCGCCGACGTAGGCCACCGACACGCCGCGCAGCGAACCGAACTCTGCCCGGATCGTCTGCAGGTCCGCCAGCGCCTGGCACGGGTGTTCGTGGTCGGTCAGGGCGTTGACGACCGGGACGGCCGCCGCGGCAGCCAGCTCCTCGACCCGGTCCTGTGCGAACGTGCGCACCACGATCGCGTGGGCGTACCGCGACAGGACCGCTGCGGTGTCGGCCAGCGTCTCGCCGCGACCCAGCTGCAGCTCCTGTGACGACAGCGCCAGCGGGTGGCCGCCGAGCTCGGCGACGGCGACCTGGAACGACACCCGCGTGCGGGTCGAGGGCTTCTCGAACAGCAGCACCACGGTCCGCCCCGCGAGGTCGCCACGGTGGTCGACCCCGGCGTCGCGGCGGTTGGAGCGCAAGCGGTCGGCGGCGTCGAGCAGGCGGGCGAGCCGGTCGCGGTCGAGGTCAGCCACGCTGAGGAAGTGCCGCACGCTACTCCTCGCTGCCGGCGCGGTCCGCGTCGGCCGCCGAAGAGCTCGCCTGGCCGGCTCGGGCCACGGAGGCGAGGGCGTCCGACAGCGCGGCGATCGCCAGCTCGATCTCGTCGTCGGTGACGGTCAGCGGGGGGGCCATGCGCACGAGGTCGTCGGCGACCGCGTTGACCAGGAGGAACCGGTCGCGGCAGGCCGCTTCGACGGAGGCGGCGACCGGCCGGTCGAGCTCCACGGCGAGGAGCAGGCCGCGCCCGCGCACCCCTGCCGCATGGGGCACGGCACCCACCAGGCCGCGGAGCGCGTTGGCCAGGCGCTTCCCGGCCGTCGCGGCGGAGGCGACCAGGTCGTCGGCTTCCAGGGTGTCGACAACGGCCAGCGCGGCGGCGCACGTCACCGGGTTGCCGCCGAAGGTCGAGGCGTGCTGGCTCGGGGCGAAGGCGTTGGCGGCGGGGCCCCGGGCGACGCACGCCCCGATCGGGAGGCCGTTGGCCAACGCCTTGGCGAGCGTCACCACGTCCGGCTCGATGGCGGTCTGCTGCCAGGCGAACCACGACCCCGTCCGCCCGATCCCGGTCTGGATCTCGTCGACGATCAGCAGCGCCCCGTGCCGGTCGCAGGCGTCGCGCGCGGTGGACAGGACCGCGTCGGGGACCGCCCGCACACCACCCTCGCCCTGGATGACCTCGACCAGGACCGCGCAGGTGTCCTCGCCGACCGCGGCGCGCAGGGCGTCGGGGTCGTCGTGGGCGACGTGGTCGACGTACCCGGCCAGCGGCTGGAACGGGTCGTGCTTGGCCAGTTGTCCGGTGGCTTCGAGGGTGGCCAGCGTCCGCCCGTGGAAGGATCCCTCCAGGGCGACGACGCGGTACTTGTCGCGGTGCTGCGCCAGGCCGTGGCGGCGGGCCAGCTTGATCGCGGCCTCGTTGGCTTCCGCTCCGCTGTTGCACAGGAAGGCCCGGCCATCCGGCCAGCCCAGCAGGTCCGCGAGCCGTTCGGCGAGCGCGACCGCCGGTTCGGTGAGGAACAGGTTGGAGGTGTGCACCAGGGTGGCGACCTGCTCGGCGACCGCGGCGGTGACCGCCGGGTGTGCGTGGCCGAGGCTGGTCACGGCCAGACCGGACACGAAGTCCAGGTACGCCCGGTCCTCGGCGTCGAACAGGGCGCTGCCGCGTCCGCGGACGAACGCCAGCGGCGGCGTGCGGTAGGTGGGCAGCAGGTGCGCGTTGAAGCGGTCCTGCAGCTGCGTGAGGTGAGCGGCGGCGTCCATCACGGCCCCCTGGAGATCATCGTGCCCACACCCTCGTCGGTGAAGACCTCGAGCAGGACCGCGTGCAACACGCGGCCGTCCAGGACGTGGGCCTGGGGAACGCCTGCGTGCAGCGCCTGCACGATCGACGTGACCTTGGGTCGCATCCCGGCGTGGAGCTCGTCGCGGGCGAGCATCGCCTCGAGCCGGTCGACCGGGACCTCCGACAGCAGTGACCCTGCGTCGCCGAAGTCGTCGTACAAACCGGGGACGTCGGTGAGGTAGACCAGTTTGGTGGCGCCCAGCGCCGCGGCGATCGCCCCGCAGGCGGTGTCGGCGTTGACGTTGCGGTCGACGCCGTCGCCGCCCCGCCCGACCGTCGCGACGACCGGGACGAACCCGTCGTCGAGCAGCCGCAGCAGCACCGCGGGGTCGACCGCGTCGACCTCCCCCACCAGGCCGAGGTCCTCGCCGGCGGGGCCGGCGGCGGGGCGGACCGTCAGCAGGTTCGCGTCGGTGCCGGCCACGCCGACCGCCGAGGCGCCGGCCGTCTGGATCAGGCGGACCAGCTCGGGGTTGACCCGCCCGAGCAGCACCATGCGGACCACGTCCATGGTCGCCTCGTCGGTGACCCGCAGTCCCGCGACGAAGCGAGGTTGGAGACCCAGGCGCCCAGAGACCTCGCTGATCTGCGGACCGCCGCCGTGCACCACGACGGGGCGCAGGCCCACGAAGTGCAGCAACGCCACGTCCGCGGCGAACGAGCGCTTCAGTTCCTCGTCGACCATGGCGTTCCCGCCGTACTTGATCACGACGGTGGCGCCGTGGAAGCGGGTGATCCACGGCAACGCCTCGCGCAGCACCACGGCCTTGGCCTGCGCGGCGGTGGCGCGCTCGTCGGTGGGGGCGATCGGAGCCATCAGGTCGTGTACTCGGCGTTGAAGCGGACGTAGGCGGGGGTGAGGTCGGCGGTGAGGAACGTCGCCTCGGCCGCGCCGAGCCCTAGATCGACGGTGACCTCCACGTCGCGCTTGGACAGGGCCGCAGCAGCCTGCCCACGGTCGAACGCGGTCGCGACCCCGTAACGGCACACGGTCACCCCCGCGAAGCGGACCGTCACCCGCTCGGGGTCGAAGTCCACGTCGGTGGCACCCATCGCGGCCAGCACCCGCCCCCAGTTGGGATCGGCCCCCGCCAGCGCAGCCCGGAACAACGTCGACGCGGCCACGGCTCGGGCCAGGGCGACCGCGTCGTCCTCGCTGCGGGCCCCCACCACGTGCAGCTCGGCCACCTTGTTGGTGCCTTCACCGTCGGCCACGACCGCCCGGGCCAGGTCCGCGCAGACCGACTCCAGGGCGGCGCGGAAGGTGGCCAAGGTCGGGGGTTGCGTGGCGTTGCCGTTGGCCAGCACCGCGACGGTGTCGTTGGTCGACCCGCACGCGTCGATGCTGATGCGGTTGAACGTGCGCGCCACGACCTGGCGGACGATCGGGCGGAGCACCGCCGGGGTGAGCGGGGCGTCGGTGGTGATCAGGCCGATCAGCGTGGCCATGGCCGGCTCGATCATCCCCGCGCCTTTGGCCATGCCCCCCACCGTGCACGCTCCGGTCGCGTCCTCGACGCGGTAGGCGACCTCCTTGGTGGTCGTGTCGGTGGTGAGGATGGCGCGAGCGGCCCGCCCACCACCGTCGTCGCTGAGGTCCGCGACGACCCGGGGGATCGCCGCCAGCAGTCGCGCCAGGTCCAGCGGCACTCCGATCACCCCGGTGGAGCAGATCAGGACGTCGGTGGGGTCGATCCCCAGGTGGGTGGCGACCGCCTCGGTGGTCGCCTCGGCGGCAGCGAGGCCGTCGGGACCGGTGCAGGCGTTGGCGTTCCCGCTGTTGACCACCAACGCGCGGGCGTGCCCGTCGGCGGCGTTCCGGGCCGTGATCACGCACGGGGCCGCCCGCACCCGGTTGGTCGTCACCGCCACGGCGGCGATCGCGGGCACGTCGGACACCACCAGCGCGAGGTCCGGCCGCCCCGACCGTTTCAGCCCGGCCAACACCCCCCCGGCACGGAAACCGGAGGGGGCCGTGACCCCACCCTCGGTCCTGGTGAGCGCGGCGCGGTCGCGGGGACCGAAGCCGCTCACGGGTACAGGCCAACGGCCGTCAGTCCAAGCGTCTCGTCCAGTCCGAGCATGAGGTTGGCGTTGTGCAACGCCTGCCCGGCGGCGCCCTTCCCGAGGTTGTCGACCGCGGCCACAACCAGGACACGGCGGGTGCGCGCGTCGAACGTCGCCGACACCTGGCAACCGTTGGAACCGGCCACCGCCTTGGTGTGGGGGAACGTCCCCGGATCCAGGACCCGGACGAACGGCTCGTCGCGGTACCGATCAGCCAGCGCCCCGTGGACGTCGTCGGCACCGACCCCGTCACGGACGGTGGCGTAGCAGGTGGCCAGCTCGCCTCGGGCCATGGGTACCAGGTGCGGCGTGAACGACACCGGCCCGCTGGGCACACCGGCGAGCCGGCCGAACCAGTGCTCGATCTCGACGGTGTGGCGGTGGTGCGGGGCGCCGTAGGCGGTGAAGTCCCCGTGCAGGTGCGTGAAGTGCAGGTCGTCTCGCAGCCCGCGCCCCGCCCCCGACGTGCCGGACTTGGCGTCGACCACGATGGTTCCGGGCTCGACGAGCTCGCCCAACGGCAGCAGCGCCAGCAGGGCCGCGGTCGGGTAGCACCCGGGGTTGGCCACCAGCTCCGCCGTGGACACCGCGTCGCGGGCCCACTCGGTCAGCCCGTACACCGCGGGGGTGAGGTCGGGGTGGGCGTGGGGCTCGCCGTACCAGTCGTGGAAGTCCTCCGCAGAGAGGCGGAACGCGCCGGACAGGTCGATCAGCCGGGTGGCGGCTGTGTGCAGCTCGCCTGCGAGCTCGATCGACGCGCCGTGGGGGGTGGCCAGAATCACCAGGTCGAGCGCCGCGAGCCGGTCGAGGTCGACCGCGTCGAAGACGGCGTCGGTGTCGAGGTTGGGAAACAGGTCACGGATCGGGGTGCCGGCCTGACGGTGGGCGGCGACGGCCACGACGTCGATGGCGGGGTGTGCGCCGAGCAGGCGCAGCAGCTCGGCGCCGCCGTAACCGGAGGCGCCGACGATGCCGACCCGGTGTGCCACCTGCAGGACCCCCGTCGAGGCGCGATGCACCAATGATGCATGAACATGCACGGCGCTGCAACCCACGGGCTGAGTCGGGCGTGGTCGGAAGTCGCGTGGACAGCTGGAGCCTGCGACGTGCGCGGCTAGCTTCTTCGCATGGTCGCCGTCGACGTGGCCCGCTCGCCCGGTCGCTGCACCGTCGGACGCAGGAGCGCCGCACACAGCCTCTGTCGTCACCACGGCTGTCTGGCCGGCTGGTGAGTTTCGAAGAGGCGTACGGGGGCTGGAGAGTTACGACCTCCTTCTGATCGTCGCGGGCATCGCGGTGCTGGGCACCGCGGTCCTGCCCCGCGTGCTGCACGACAAGCCGTTCACCTTGCCGATGACGCTGGTCGGGATCGGCCTGGTCGCGTTCTGGCTTCCTCTCGGGCTGGACAGCCCCGATCCGATCGGGGCGGGCAACGTCACGGAACGCCTCACGGAGCTGGGCGTGATCGTCTCGCTGATGACCGCGGGTCTGACGATCGATCGGGCGCCTGGGCTGCGCGCGTGGTCGCCGACCTGGCGTCTGCTGGGCGTCACCATGCCGCTCACGATCGTGGCGGCCGCGCTGCTGGGATGGTCGGTCGCCGGGCTGGTCCCCGCCACGGCGGCGCTGTTCGGAGCGGCGATCTCACCGACCGACCCGGTGATGGGCAAGGACGTGGAGGTCGGCGCACCGGGCGAGGGCGCCGAGGACGAGGAGACCGAGGAGTACGACCTCACCGGACCCGGAGAGGAGGACGAGGTCCGCTTCGCGCTGACGTCGGAGGCTGGGCTGAACGACGGGCTCGCGTTCCCCTATACCAACCTGGCGATCGCGATGGCGATCGCCGGCGCCGCGCCCGGCAACTGGATCGGGGCGTGGCTGGTCGTGGACGTCGTCTTCAAGCTGACCGTCTCCGTGCTCCTGGGCATCGGCCTGGGCAGGATCTTGGCGCACACGCTCCTGAGCCTGCCGGCGCGGACGGACCCCGCCAAGACGGTCACCGGGCTCGGCGCGCTCGCCGCAACGCTGGTCGTCTACGGGCTCACCGAGTACGTCGGCGGCTACGGGTTCATCGCGACGTTCATCGCGGCGGTGACCATCCGCGCGTCCGACCGTTGGCACGAGTTGCACGCATACCTCCAGACGTTCTCGGAGCAGGCGGAGCGCCTGCTGATGTCCGCGATCCTCGTGCTGTTCGGCGGCGCGATCGCGCGCGGCCTGTTCGCCCCGCTCGACGGGGAGCTCGTCGTCGTTGCCGTGCTGATCGTGCTGGTGGTGCGTCCGGCTGCGGGAGCGGTCGGGCTGATCGGTTTCGACCGCGCCCCGTGGCGTGAGCGCGCCGCGATCAGCTTCTTCGGGATGCGCGGGATCGCGACCTTCTACTACCTGTCGCACGGGCTGGAAGAGGCCGAGTTCGCGCAGAAGGAGGAGATCTGGGCCGTCGCCGGCCTGGTGGTCCTTCTGTCGATCGTCATCAACGGGGTCAGCGCCGCTCCTACCCTCGAGGCCCTCGATCGCCGCCGCGAGGCCACGTAGCCATCACCACGCCAGGCGAGCGTCGCCGCCGGATCGGCCTTACCATCAGCCGCCCCGTGACGTCCTCACTGTTTGTCCACGGCAGATCATGTGCCATGCGGTCCCGACGCTCGGAGCGACAGCACGCGATGTTGGTGGTGCTCCTGTTCGCGGTCGCTTCGTTCGTGAGCGCCGGGCTGCTGTTCATGGTGCAGCCGATGGTCGCGAAGCTCGTGCTGCCGACGTTCGGCGGATCACCGGCGGTGTGGAACACCTCGATGCTGTTCTTCCAGACGGTGCTGCTCGCCGGCTACAGCTACGCCCACTTCTCGACCCGGTGGCTGGGGCTCCGCCGCCAGACGGTGGTCCATGTCGCCGCACTCGCGGCTCCCCTGCTGGTCCTTCCGGTCGCCCTCCCGGTGGAGGCGTTCCCGCCGGACGGGGTCATGCCCGCCGTGTGGCTGCTCTACGTCCTGGCTGTCATGGTGGGAGCACCGTTCCTGCTGGTCAGCACGTCCGCTCCGTTGCTGCAGCTGTGGTACTCCGCGACCGACCATCATCGAGCCGGCGACCCCTACTTCCTGTACGCCGCCGGCAACTCCGGGAGTCTCCTGGCCCTGCTCGCCTACCCCTTCCTGATCGAGCCGACGCTGAGCCTGCCGACCCAGACGCGCCTGTGGTCGGCTGGGTACGCGATCTTCGTCGTCCTCGCGCTGGCGTGTGTGGCGACCGTGCACCGGCGTCGGGCAGTGGCATCCGAGCCGGGAACGCCGGCGGGGGGCGACGCGCCGAGCGGCGTGGCGTCTGTCGGCCGGCGCCGTCAGCTGACCTGGGTGATGCTGGCGTTCCTCCCGTCGAGCCTGATGCTGGGTCTGACCCAGTTCGTGTCCACGGACATCGCAGCGTTCCCTCTGCTGTGGGTGGTCCCCCTGTCGGTGTACCTGCTGAGCTTCATCGTCGCGTTCGCTCAGCGCCGCCCGCGCGTCGCGCTCGCGGCTGGTCGCGTGCTCCCTGCGGCGACGCTGGCCATCGCTGTGACCATGATCCCTGGGCTGACGTTCCCGGCCGGCTTCGAGATCACCCTCCACCTGCTGTTCTTCACGACCGTGGCGCTGGTCGCGCACGGGCGTTTGGCGGACGACCGCCCGCCACCGGCCAGGCTCACCCACTTCTACCTGCTGGTGTCCATCGGCGGGGCGCTCGGCGGGGTGTTCAACGGGTTGCTCGCCCCGGTGCTGTTCGACCACGTGATCGAGTACCTGCTGGTGACTGCGGCAGCGGTCGTGGTCCTGGTCGGCCTGCAGGCCCGTGGGCCGCGACCCCGCCCCGTGGCACCCAGGCGGCGCGCATTGGAGGCCTCGGCGGTCTTCGGCGCCCCGTGGTTGCTCCAGCAGGGGGTGGAGCGCGGTGGGTACGTGGCAGCGGCGGTGGTCGTCGGGTTGCTCCTGGGCGCCCGTCGCGTGGTGTCGCTGGTCGCCGAGCGGCGGCCGGCCGCGTTCGCCGTGGGCGTCTCGGTCGTGCTCGCCACCGCCATGCCGGTGAGCACCGATGCGCTGCGCACGGAACGAACCTTCTTCGGCGTCGCACGTGTCGAGGCGGAAGGCGACCAGCACGTGCTCGTCCACGGCACCACCATCCACGGGTCACAGGACCGCCGCCCCGGACAGGTAACGGTCCCGCAGAGCTACTACCACCCCACGAGTCCCATCGGTGAGGTGTTCGCGGTCTACGGCCAGCGGCCGGTCACCGACAACGTCGCAATCCTGGGTCTCGGGACCGGGGCGCTGGCTGGTTACGGGCGCGACGGGCAGGCGTTCACCTTCTACGAGATCGACCAGGCCATCGTCGACATCGCCACCGACCCGCAGCTGTTCAGCTACCTGAGCGACACGGCCGCCGACGTCGACATCGTCCTCGGCGACGGGCGTTCAGCGCTGGCCGACGCCCCCGATCGTCACTACGGCATCATCGTGGTGGACGTGTTCAGTTCGGATGCGATCCCCGTCCACCTCCTGACGGCCGAGGCGGTGCAGATGTACCGCTCGAAGCTCGCGCCGGGCGGCGTGCTGGCCTTCCACACCAGCAACCGTCACATCGACCTCGAGCCCGTCGTGGCCGGGGTCGCCGCACATCTGGGCCTCACCGGGGTGGTCCGCAGCGACGCGGGCGATCCCGTCCGGGGCAGGCTCAACTGGGTGGTCCTCGCCGAGTCCGCGCAGGTCCTGGAATCCCTCGGCCAGAGGTCGCCACGCCCCGGGCGCGACGACCGCGTCGGCGGGCACGACGAGGCCCCACAGAGCGCCTCGCGAGGGACGTGGCGGCCGTTGACCGCCGAAACCGGGCACGCGCCGGTCTGGACGGACGACTTCTCCGACGTCGTCCGGGTGGTGCGCTGGCGCTGAGCCACAGCTGCCCAGCCAGGTCCGTATGGCGGCGTCCACGGTCCACGCGGACCTCACCGTCAGCGAGAACCTCACGTTCGCGGCCGCCATGCTTGGCGTCGAAAAGTTCTTGGCGGACGTCCGTGACGCCGATGGCGTCGAGCTCCTTGACGAACGCCTGCATACCCAAGTCGAGGTACCACTCGTCCTTCTTGCCCGCGTCGAGCCAGATTGCCTTCTGTGACCGCAGCGCATCGGCGTGACCGGCCGCCATCCGGACCGGGTCCCAGTCCAGCCACCGTTGCCAGATATCGTCGATCAGTCGTCCGGTGTTGATGTCGAAGGGCAGCTGCACGGTGCCGTCCTCCTCGGGCCGCGATCCCGTAGGTCATGGTCAGATTCGCGTCGGGCTCCTTGCTCATCGGCGGCCGGGAAAAGAAGTCCTCGAGGAACGACTCGTAGGACCCGTCGTACTCGTCGCGCAACACGCGGGCTGCATCACCGAACCCCTTCATGCAGCACAGCTCGTACAGCGCGCCCACCGCTGTCGGCGGATCCCGTCTACTCGCTGAGCGTGACAGCAAGGTCGGGGACGGCACGCGCAAGACGTTCGTCCGTTGTGATCAGCGCTCCTTCGACGCCTATGGCGGCGGCCACGTAGAGCACATCACGAGCCGCCACGTTGTCCCGCATGTTCCAGGCCGCTGCCAGCAACCCACCAGTGATCGGTACACGACGCATGTCCATGCTGGCGAGCCGTTGCAGGAGTTCGCTCACCTCACCAGCGTCGAGCTGGTCTGCTCGATGTAGACGGGCTAGCGCCGAGAAGACTTCCGCGTCGAGGTGCGCCACGGAGATCAGGGCCGCATCGCGATCCGCCGTGAGCCGTCGACGGACCTGTTCACCGGGTTCGCTGCGCACCACAAGGTCGACGACGGCGGACGCGTCGAGGACGTAGATCACGGCAGCTCGTCACGCACCGCACGGATCGTCTCAGCTCCGGAGATCTCGCGGTGACGAGGCAGCTCGTCCAGCCGATCGAGCCACTCCGCGAGCGTGGGTGTCACGGTGGAGCGCTCGAGGAGCTGGGTCACGTACGCCTGGAGGCTCATGCCTGCCTCCTGAGCACGACGCTTGAGTTCATCGTGCGTGCTCGCAGGCAGATCGCGGATCAACAGATCACCCATCGTAGGGCCCTCCCTAGTGGTGCTATCGCAATGATAGCGCCCACCGTTCGAGAACGGCTCCCCGCGCTGGCGTCCTGCCGCAGCTCATACCGGCGGTTATCCCGTTCCTCCAGAATGCGCGGGGAGATGGGCTGGCGCTGTCAACGGCAGCGGGACGCCACCTGTCGGCGTAGGGTCGTCGTGTTCTGGAACAGGTTCTGGAAGGGCAAGCGACGGACGAGGATCTGGAGAGCCTTGACCGCGAGGCGCTCATCGCCGAGGTGAAGCGACTCCGGGCGGGCATCCGTGCTCATCGGGACAGTTCGGGCCACGATCTCTGCTGGCATCATCCCCAGCTCTGGGGTCTGCTGCCTGAGCCGATCGATGCGGAGATTGCCGTACCGCCA
The DNA here is from genome assembly GCA_019347675.1 of Actinomycetota bacterium. NCBI lineage: Bacteria > Bacillati > Actinomycetota > Actinomycetota bacterium. The sequence goes on from JAHWKW010000020.1 coordinate 19,886, forward strand.
TGGCCGAAGTTCCTGCGCGGTTGCCTCGCGTACCGAGAATCGCTCGATCGTGAGCTTGCCGGCGCCCCGATTGACGATGTCGAGCACGACGAACTGCCAAGCGAGAAATGAACTGGCAGTCAGCGTCACTCTCGCCGGTGTCATGGCATCACAGCTCGCCCCCCGTTCTCGTACGGCACTCCCCCCGAGGCCGGGTTGTATTCGTGTAGCGCTCGCGCGTAGGCCCGCTCTCGTCAGGCGGCGTGGACTTCGACCCACGCGATGGTGCGTACCTCGCCGGGTGCGGGTCGATGCTGACGGATCAGTTCAGCCAGGGCGAGACCCGTTTCCTCATCGAACCAGTACTCGTCACAAGCAGGGCATACCTGGGCAGGGGCACCGGTGACCACGAGCAGCCCGGGGTCAGCGTCCTGGTGGTGTTCGACGTCGTCGTGTTCGACCGGTCGACGCACCAGCTCGCCGTTGTCGTGACGGTGCCGTGTCATCGCGGTTCCTCCCCGGTGTCGCCCGACAGCGTGCGTTCGATCCGCTCGGTTCGCTCGACCATGCCCGTGTTCCTGCTCCGTGATGGCGGACAGCCAACCATCCCGGTGCGTCGCAACGCGGTCCTTCGCGCGGCGCCCTCGAGGCCGGCGTGGAGCTGAAGGTGGTCTCACAGCGGCTGGGCCACGCCCGGACGGCGATCACGGCAGACGTGTACCAGCACGTCACCGACCGGCTGGACCAGCACGCCGCCGACACCGTCGCGGCGAGCATCCTGGGCGTTTCGTTTGCCAGTTGTTGCCACAGGGACGACGGTGGAGCGCGAAAATGGCCGCTGACAGCCGTTTCGAGGCAGTTCCTGCGTCCGACGCTCAGACCCTGCGCACAGTGCCACTCGCTTCGGCCGACCACGACACCGTGGTCGCCTGCATCGCGCCCACCCTCCAGGCCTACCTGACCGGCAACCTCGCCTCCCTGTCGACTTTCGCAAGCGCTCCGGCCATGAGCGATCAGCAGCTTCCGTCCTCCAGCAAGGGGCTGCGACTCGCTGCCGTTGGCGGCCGGCGTCCCGACGCCGCCTACGTCGGTTCGGGTCCGGCTTGGGCACCCTCCCGGCCGCGCAGCCGGAAGTACACCAGGGTCCAGACCAGCGCCACGAAGGGGCTGGCGACCGTGCCGCCGATGAGATCGGAGAGGAACCCTCCGGCCGTTTGCCCGAACGGTGCGGTGATCAGCGCGATCACGAGCTCGGCGACGATCAGGACCAGCCAAGCGAGGATGATCACACCGAAGACACTCCACCCATGCCCGCTCACCAGCGTCCGACTGCGTCCGAACGCGTCGGCGACGCCGCGGCGCTCCAGCACGATCACCGGGATGAGGACGCTCCACATCGTGATGAGGTAGAGGCCGGGGATGAGGAGTAGGAGCAAACCGATCCCGATGCCGATGCCGGCCAGGATCCCGGCTCCGGTGATCGGGCCGATGTGGGGCTTGACCCCCTCGAAAGTCTCGCCGATCGACAGGTCGACCCGACCGTCGCGGATATCCTCGACCGCCCGGACGAGAGCTCCCTGCAGCCAGAAGACGCCAACGATGCCCAGCACCCCGGCGAGGAACGCGCCGAGGATCCCCAGCGCGGCGGTCGCGACCAGGCTGAGGATCGCGATGACGAGGTAGACGAGCAGCGCGATGCTCACAAGGTGCTGCCAGTGTTCCTTGTAGAGCTGGACAGCCTCGCCGATGACGCCGGCGGTAGGGCTCGTCGTGTGGTCGTTGGTCATGGTCGGCACCGTTCGTCGGGATCCTGTCGACCCGGCAGTCTCGCACGCGCGTCGGTGATGGCGGCTGGGCTCACAGCGCGCGGACGGCATCGGGATGTCGCTCGCGGCGAGCGAGGCTCCGCACGACGTCGAGTCCTCCTTCGCGGAGGGCTGCAACCTGGCTGAGGACGCACGCCACGAGACGGTACGCATCGGCGGGAAGGGCGGGCAGTTGATCGACGCTGACCGCGAGATCGTCGATGTGCACCACCAGCTCCACGAGACGGGTCTTGAGGTACTCGACGAGCGGCAGCGCCACGCCGTCGAGAACCCCGACCGGAGCTTGCCGGTTGATGGTCGATCGACGTTCGCGCAACCGACGGGTCGCGTCGCGGATGGCGTGTGCGAGCGCGTCAGGCCCGACAGCGCCCGTGTCTGCGCGTCCGCGGATGGTGCGATGGAGCTCGCTGTCGCGCGGATCGTGAGATCCCAGGACGACGACGAAGTAGCCTGCCGCATCCGTCAGTTCGCGATCTGGTGGCGGGGCTGGCACCTCCAGGTAGTCCTCGACGGTGAACACCGCACGCGCCAGGTGGCCGGCGAGACCCGCGACCGTGTAGCCCGGCAGTGAGCTCGGCGCTGCCCACGCGGCGGCGACCGCCTCACTTGCGACGAGCGCGGCGGCCACCTCAGCGCACCGCTCGAACAGATCCCACACCACCAGGCGAACGTAGCGCCGGAGCCCTTCGTCCCGGCGAGCGGCGCCGTAGGCAGACTGTCGACCACGCGTCACCTCTCCTCGGCGTCGAGCGCTGCATCGAGCCAGCTGCCCAGCTCCCGTGATCCCGGCTCGCCGTGACGGTCGTCCGCTGAGCGCGTTGTGCGGCGGTCGTTGTCCTCCGCCGCCCGCCACAACGGCGGCACGACCCGCGACAGCCCCGGGATGACCCGCGCCGCGACCGCGCGCAGGACGCGGCGGACGGCACTGTCGTCGACCGCGTCGCTGTCGCCGATCTCGAGGTCGACCTGCACCACCCGCGCATCGCGGCCGGTGACCTCACCTCCGAGCGCCTGGAGCATCTCGAGCATCGCGTCGTTGTCCGCGAGGACGTAGGAGCGGAACACCTCGATGCCGTGGCGACGTGCCTCGTCGGCCAGCACCTGCAACAGCACGGTGCCGAGCCCGCGCCGCTGGTACGCGTCCACGACGGTCACCGCCGCCTCCGCCACCGTCGGTTCGTCCGCGAGGCGGACGTAGCGGGCCACGCCCATCCCCGGCGTCTGGGGATCGTCGAGGTCGAACGCCACCCAGGCCTCATGGTCCTCGTGGTCCACCTCGGTCAGGTACGCGAGCTGGCCGGGCGTCAGCTCCGGGAGGTTCGTGTGGAACCGCAGGTACCGCGACCGAGGCGACAGCTCCTCGAAGCCACGTCGGAGCGTGTCCTTGTCCTCGGGGAGGATCGGACGCAGCTCAGCGCGGCTGCCGTCGCGGAGGACGACCTGGCGGCCGTCCGGGCGGGTCCGATCGGTGCTCATGTGCCCAGTATGCGCAATCTGCGACGGCTCAGCGACGCAGGGTCGCTCCGACCCCCTCGACCGCGGCGGCGACGTCGTCGATGACGCGGTCGGCGTCGTCGTCGGTCAGCTGCCGGTCGGGGGCCTGCAACCGGAGGTGGAACGCGAGGCTGCGGCGGCCGGGCCCCAGCTGTTCGCCGCGGAACTCGTCGAACCACCACAGGCCGTCGAGCACGTCCCCGGCGCCCTCGCGCACCGCCTGTTCGATCCGGGCGTATGGGATCTCGTCGGCAGCCGCAACGGCCACGTCCACGGTGACCGCGGGGTGGCGGATCAGGGCGGTGGCGGAGCGGGGGGTGAGCGGCTCGGCGCGCAGGTGCTCCCACAGCGGTTCGAGGAGAAGCTCGCCGACGACGGTGGTGTCGGGCAGGTCGCGGGCCTCCGCCGCCGTGGGATGCAGCTGTCCGACCACACCGATGTCCTCGCCCCGCCAGCGCAACACCGCTGTCCGCCCCGGGTGCAGCACGTCGCGCTCGGCGGGGCGGCGCTCGAGCTGCCAGCCGGGATCGTCGGGGTCGTGCGCCAAACGGGCGACCACCTCGTCGTAGACCGCCAGCAGGTCGTACAGGTCCCAGGTCGCGGCAGGATCCCGCCACCGGCTCCCGGACCGCGGACCGTACGCCACCAGACCGAGCACCATCGGCTGGGCGGGCAGCGGGGCGCCAGCGTGGGTGGTGAACAGCGCCGACATCCCGGCGAGCCGGGCCAGTCCACCACCCGCTGAGCGGAAGATCCGACCGATCTCGAACAGGGCCAGGCCGGGACGACCCTGCCCGAGGTTGTACCGCGCGGCTCCGAGCAGGCCGTCGGCGATGCTGGGCCTCAGCACGGCGGCGTCCTTCTGCAGCGGGTTCTCCAGGCGGACCGGGCCGGTGTCGTGCGGCGCGATCAGGCACAGTGCGCCCGCGCCGACGAAGGGGTAGGTCTGTGCCTCGTGGAACCCGGCCGCCAGCGCCGCTGCGCGGACGTCCCGCTCGGCCCGCTGGCGGGCGGTCAGCCCGCCGCGGACCGCGACCGGTGGGAGCGTCGCGGGGATCTTCTCGTAGCCGTAGAGGCGAGCCACCTCCTCGGCCAGATCCGCGGGGCGCTGCAGGTCGCCCCGCCATGACGGCGGTGTGGCGGCCAGGACGTGGTCGTCGCGACGTTCCGTGGCGATGCCTGCCCGCGCCAGCAGGGCCGCCTGGTCGTCGGCCGCCAGGCCAGGCAGGCCCAGGAACCGCGCCGCCCAGCCGGTGTGGAACGCGATCGGGTCCCGGCGGGGCGCACCGGAGCCACCGACCGTGACACCGGCGTCGGTCCCGCCGGCCAGCGTGGTGAGCAGCTCGACCGCGCGGGCGGCGGCGCGCCAGGCGCCGTCGGGGTCGACGCCCCGCTCGAAGCGGATGCTGGCCTGCGACGGGACGCCGAGCCGGCGAGCGGTGCGGCGCACCGCCGCCGCGTCGAACGTGGCCGACTCCAGCAGCACGTCGCCGGTGGCGGTCCCGACCTCGGTGTCGTGGCCGCCCATCACGCCGGCCAGCGCCACCGCCCGGTCGCGGTCGGCGATCACCAGGTCGGTCGGTTGCAGCTCCCGGGTCCGCCCATCCAGGGTCGTCAGCCGCTCCCCCGGGACCGCCCAGCGCACGACGATCGCGGGTCCGGCCAACGTGGCCAGGTCGAAGGCGTGCAGCGGCTGGCCGAGCTCGAGCATCACGTAGTTTGTGACGTCGACCAGGTTGGTCAGCGACCGGATCCCGCAGACCTCCAACCGCCGCCGCAGCCACCACGGGGACGGGCCTGGGACCACGTTGCCGACGACCCACCCCACGTACCGGCTGCACCCGTCGACGGCGTCGACGGTGATCGGGACGGGGCCGTGGTCGCCGCGGACGCGCGGTGAGCGCGTGGGATCCGGCTGTGGGGCGAGCTCGACGTCCAGGATCGCGGCCAGGTCGCGGGCCACGCCGTAGACCGAGTGCAGGTCGCCGCGATCGGCGGGGACGGCGACCTCGAGCACCGGTTCGCCCAGCGGCATGACGGCGTGGATGTCGCTGCCAGGCGCGGCCCGCGCGGGGAGTTCGGCGGAGTCGAGGATCATGATGCCGGCGTGGTCGTCGGCGATCTGGAGCTCACGCGCCGAGCACAGCATCCCGTCGCTGACGACGCCGCGCATGTCGCGGCGCTCGATCGTCAGCGTCCCGCCCCGCCCGTCGGGGAGCGTGGCCCCGGGCGCGGCCAGCGGGACCAGATCGCCGGGCGCGATGTTCCGCGCCCCGGCGCAGACCGTGCGCTGGCCGCCGCCGTCGTCGACCGTGACCACGACCAGCTTGTCGGCACGGGGATGCTCAGCGACCTCCACCACCCTGGCCAGCCGCACGTCACGCACACCGGCACCGGGTGTGCGGACCTCCTCGACCTCCAAGCCGTTGCGACCCATCACCTCCAGCAGCTCGTCGAGCGGCAGCTGCACCGGGACGAACTCGCCCAGCCAGGACAGTGGGACGCGCATGGTGGCCCTAGAACCGTTCCAGGAAGCGGGCGTCGTTCTCGTAGAGCTCGCGGATGTCGCGGACACCGTGGCGCAGCATCGCGACCCGTTCGATGCCGACCCCGAACGCCAGACCGGAGACGTCGGCGGGGTCGTGCCCGCAGGCGGACAGGACGTTGGGGTCGACCATCCCGGCCCCCAGGATCTCGATCCAGCCGGTTCCCGAGCACACCCGGCAGGACGGGTCCGTCCCGTCGCAGAACGTGCAGCTGACGTCGACCTCGGCGGACGGTTCGGTGAACGGGAAGAACGACGGACGCAGCCGCACGTCGCGGTCCGCGCCGAACAGCGCCCGAGCGAAGGCCTGCAGCGTGCCGCGCAGGTGGGCCATGGTCAGACCTTCGGCGACGGCCAGCCCCTCCACCTGCTGGAAGACCGGGCTGTGGGTCGCGTCGGGCGCGTCGTTCCTGAACACACGGCCCGGGACGACCACGGCGATCGGCGGCCGCTCGCTCAGCATGACGCGCGCCTGCACCGGGGAGGTGTGGGCGCGCAGCAAGATCCCCGCAGCGCTGTCGACGTAGACCGTGTCCATCTCCAGCCGCGCGGGATGGTCAGGCGGGATGTTGAGCAGGTCGAAGTTGTAGACAGCGTCCTCGACCTCGGGGCCTTCCGCGACCCGGTAGCCCAGTCCGACCAACGCATCGACGATCTCCTGCTCGACCTGGGTCAGCAGGTGCGGGCGACCGGGGCGGACCCGCCGCGGCGGAAGGGTCAGGTCGAGCCGCTCGCGGACGAGTCGCTGCTGCAGCTCGGCTTCCTGCAGGGTGCGCTGCCGGGCCTCGAAGGCCTCGTCGAACGCCTGACGGAAGGCGTTGACCCGGGCGCCGAGTTCACGCCGCTGGTCGGGCGCTAGATCGCCGAGCTGCCGCTGGATCCGGGCCAACCGGCTGCGCCGGCCGGTGTGCTCGACACGGACCGCCTCCAGCGCGTCGAGGTCGCCCGCCCGATCGATGTCGTGCAGGGCCTGGTCCTGCAGCGCATCGAGCTCCTCGGCCTGGAGAACGTCGCTCAGCGATACACCTCCGTCGCCGTCTTAGGAGACCTAAGACAACTCCTCTCGCGCCGCTCCTGTGGAGCGTCGCTCACCGATACACCTCCGTCGCCGTCTTAGGAGACCTAAGACAACTCCTCTCGCGCCGCTCCTGTGGAGCGTCGCTCAGAGGCTCACCTCGGTTCGGGGTGCGAGACTAACCGTGGTCTCCCCCGGCGCCCATCGCCGCCTCGGGCGCGCGCTTGGGCAGCGCCACCCGGAACGTCGCACCGTCGCCCGGCTCGGAGTCGACCCACACCCGACCGCCGTGGGCCTCGACCAGTCCCTTGGTGATGTACAGCCCGAGCCCCGTCCCCGTGCGGCGGGTGTCTCGGCCCCGGGAGAACTTCGCGAAGATCTGCCGCTGCTGGTCAGGAGGGACTCCGGGACCGCGATCGTGCACCGCGATCTCGACACTGTCACCACGGTCGATGATCTCGATCCGCACCGGGCTCTGGGGCGCGTAGCGCAGCGCGTTCTCGACGAGGTTGATCAGGACCTGCTCGAGCTTGTCGGGATCGACGAACAGGGTCGGCCGCCCCGACGACTGGATCGTGATGGGACGGGCGTCGTCGTCGTGCGCGGCCTTTTCCACCACCCGCTCCACCGCCGCCACCGCGTCGAGCAGGACCCGGTGCAGCTGCACCCGGCCCGCATCGATGCGGGCGACGTCGAGCAGTTCGGTCAGCAGCCGCGTGACGCGATCAGCGTCGGCGTTGATCGTGGCCAGCATCTGCTGTTTCTGCTCGTCGCTGAACCGGTCCCATTTGGCCAGCATCGTCCGGGTGAAGCCCTTGACGCTGGTCAGCGGGGAGCGGATCTCGTGCGAGACGGTCGCGATGAGGTCGCTGCGTGCGGCGTCGAGCCGCTGCTGGCGGCCGGCGTTGCGGAAGGTCACGACCGTTCCGCCGTTGGGCAGGCGTGCTCCGGCCACCGTGACCGGACGCAGGCGACCGTCGGGCAGGCGGACCTTCAGCAGGCGCTCCGCCAAGCGGTCGATGACCGCGCTCGCAGGTGGCAGACACCTGGCCACGTCCGTGCCGGTGTCGTCGAGGATGGTGAGGACGTCGACCAGCCGCTTCCCGGTGGCGTCGGGCGCCAGTCCGAGCAGGAAGCCCGCTCGGGTGTTGCAGAAGGCGATGCGCTGGTCGGCATCGATCACCAGCACCGCTTCGGGCAGCACCTCGTAGGCCGCCAGGTCCCCGTTCGGCAAGGCGGTGTCCGCTCCGCCGTGCGCGTTCATCGGTCCGCTCGGCTGGCGCCGGCGCGGGCGGCGGCGTACGCGGCCACGGCGACCGACGCGGCGAGGTTCAACGATTCGACCGGGCCGAGCAGCGGGATGGCGACCACCTCGTCGACCGCCTGGAGCATCTGTGTCGGCAGTCCGTGTGCTTCGTTGCCGAACAGCAGAGCCACCGGCGGCGTGAGGATGCCGGGCGCGTCGATCGCGGTTGGTCCGGCCACGTCCAGGGCCACCCGGGTCTGTTCCGCGGCCGCACAGGCCACCAGGACGTCTTCCGTGGGGCTGCCGGTGACGATCGGAAGGCGGGCGACCACCCCTGCGGAGGCCCGGACCGCCTTGGGGTTCCACGGGTCGACCGAGCCGACGGTGAGCACGATCCCGGCCGCGCCGGAGGCGGCGGCGGTCCGGATGGCGGTCCCGGCGTTGCCCGGGTCGGCGACCTCGTGCAGGACGATCAGATGTCCGCGTCCGACGACGTCGGCGAGGTCGGCCCGCCGCTGGCGGGCGACCGCGACGGCGCCCTGCGGGGTCACGCTGTCCGCCAGGTGGCGCAGCACCGGCTCGTCGACCACCGTCAGGCGCACGCCCGCCGCCTGCGCCGCCGCTTCGAGATCGACGGCCATTTCCGGGACCGCGAAGACCTCATCGACATCGCCGGACGTCAGCAGGTCACGGACCGAACGGGGACCCTCGACGAGGTAGCGCTGTTGGGCGTCGCGGATCTTGCGCCGGGCCAGCGCCGCGGCCGCCTTGACGCGGGGGTTCCGCGGCGAACGAACCTCGACCGTCCCGGCTGTCACGCCTGGTCGTCGCCGAGCGCCGTCTTGGCGGCGGCGACCAGCTGGGAGAACGCACCGGGATCGCGGACCGCGAGGTCCGCCAGGACCTTGCGGTCGACCTCCACCTCGGCGAGCTTCAGGCCGTGCACCAGGCGGCTGTACGACAGGCCGTCCTGGCGGGCCGCCGCGTTGATCCGGGTGATCCAAAGCTTGCGGAAGTCGCCCTTGCGTCGACGCCGGTCGCGGTAGGCGTACCGCTCGGCGTGCATGACGGCTTCTTTGGCGGCCTTGTAGCGCCGGCTGCGTGCGCCACGGAAGCCCTTGGCACGCTCCAGGACCTCACGGTGCTTCTTCTTGCTGTGGACACCGCGCTTGACCCGTGCCATCGCGCTCCCTCCTCAAATCGTTCGTGGCGGGGTGGCGACCGCCGACCACGGGTTACTTGTTGAGCAGCTTCTTGGCCCGCTTCGCCGGCGCGTTCGCCAACTCGAACGGCCCGCTCAGGCGCCGCTTGCGGCGGGAGCTCTTCTTCTCCAGCAGGTGGCTCTTGTTGCGCTTGCGGCCAAGCACCTTCCCGGTCCGGGTGACCCGGAAGCGTTTCTTGGCGCCGCTGTGGGTCTTCTGTTTCACGTCCAGCCCCTTGCAGTCGTCGTTGCGGGCGACCGGCGGTCAGCTGGCCGCCTCCTCCTTCTTGGCACGCTCACGGCGGGGCGCGAGCACCATCACCATGTTGCGGCCGTCCACGGTGGGGACGGATTCGACGGTTGCGAGCTCACTCATGTCCTCGGCGAGGCGGTCGAGATGAGACTTGCCGATCTCCGGGTGGGTCACCTCACGACCACGGAACATGATGGTGACACGGACCTTGGCGCCGTCCTTCAGGAACCGCTCGACGTGACCCGCCTTGGTGGAGTAATCGTTGTCCGAGATCTTCGGCCGCATCTTGATCTCCTTGACCTCGATACGGCTCTGCTTCTTGCGGGCTTCCTTCTGCCGCTGGGCCTCCTGGTACTTGAACCGGCCGTAGTCCATCACCCGGCACACGACCGGCTGCGCCTGCGGTGCGACCTCGACCAGGTCCATGTCGCGCTCGCGCGCGAACTGCAGCGCCTCGGCGAGCGGCACGATCCCGATCTGGTCCCCGTCAGGCCCGATCAAGCGGACCTCGCGCTCGTGGATCTCCTCGTTGAGCCGTGGCTCCTCGTTGATGCTGCTCCCTCCTGTTCGTTGCCTCCCGAGAAACACCAAGACGGCGGCCGTCGCCGCCGTCGGTCACGGACCGCCCGCCACCCGTCAGGGTGGAGCGACGGTCCGGTCGCGCGACCCGGGCGAAGTTGGCGACGGTCCCGCCGCTGTCCTGCCGGGTGGGAGGCGCAACGAGTGGCGGCCCCCGCTTGTTCTGGTTCTCGTCTCGAGGCTACCAGTGCGCGAGACGCGACGCCGGACGGCCGCCGATGTCTCCGGCCGTCTCACCGCCCGGGGACCCACAGCCTGGAGGTCCCCGCCGGGCGGGTCGGTTGGGTGTCGTCCGCGCCGCCTGCATCCCCCTGCGCGGGGCGATCCCCGGTGGGCAGGTCGCCGGCCTCCTCCTCCGGCAGCTTGCCTTCGGCCCGGAGCTTGTTGAGTTCGTCTTCAGCGTCGACCTGCGCGGTCCGCAGCTGCGTGAGAGCCTGATCCATCTGGGTCACCAACCGCTCGTCGGCGTGGGAGCGGACGGCATCGGCCAGCGCCGCAGCGGCGTCTATCAGCAGCCGCGCGTCCCGCCGACCGAGCTTCACCTCGGCCCCGCTGGCGAGCACGGAGAAGGACTGTGCGACGACGCTGGTGACGTCGGTCCGTCGCAGCTCTGCCAGGTAGGCCGCAACCTCCTCTTCGGTCGGCTGTCGTGCCTGGCCGCCCGGGCCGGCGTCCGGTCCGGTCGCGCTCGTCTCCGCCATGTGACGCGCTCCTCGTCGGTCAGGCCCCGCCACCGGTTGGCATGTCCTCGATCCCGGGCTCGGGGACGTTGTGGCCGCCCAGGCCCTCACGGGAATCGTGTGCCAGGTCCGCGTGGGCGGGTTCCTCACCGAACTCGACCCGGCGGTAGGCCAGCACGGTGAAGACCGCGCCGAAGACCAGCCCGAAGACGAGGGCGAGCAGGATCCCGGTGAAGTTCCCCTTCGCCACGGTCACGCCCGGATCCTGCACCGCGAACGCGGGTCCGCCGATGACTGCCAGCATGGCCGCCACGGCGGAGGCGACGAACACGACTCGGCGCACGACGACCTCCTGGGCTATGGGGATCGCCACCATGGTAGCGGCGCCTGCGGGGCGGTCTTCGCCGGCCACGACCGCATGGACGAGCGACGCACACCCGTCATGGGCGCTGGGCTACGCGACGATCTTGGTGATCGGCACCTCGAGGATCCCCGACGCCCCGCGGGCTTTGAGCGCCGGGATCAGCCGGTTCACGCCGCGCTTGTCGACGACCGTCTCGACCGCGTACCCGTCCTCGTTCGCGAGCTGGTTGATGGTGGGGGCTTTCAGGCTGGGCAGGATGTCCAACACCGCGTCGAGGTCGTCGGTGGCGACGTTGAGCTTGAGCAACACGCGTCCCCGCGCGTCGATCGCGCCCAGCAGCAACGTGCGCAGGTCATCCATCGCGGCCCGCTTCTCGACGTTCGCGGCGGCGGCGGCGTGGTTGGCGATCAGCTCCGTTCGTGACACCAGCAGCTCGGCGATGATCTTCAGCCCGTTCTTGCGCAGCGTCGAGCCGGTCTCGGTGACGTCCACGCAGGCGTCCACGATACTGCCGACCTTCGCCTCGGTCGCTCCGTAGGACAGGAACACCTTGACCTTCTTCCCACGATCGGCGAAGAAGCGGCGGGTCAGCTCCGGGAGTTCCGTGGAGATCTTGATCCCGTCGGGCACGTCGTCGGCCGACTCCCACGGCGATTCGCGAGGGACGGCCAAAACCACCCGGATCGGGTTCGACGTGGCCTTGGAGTAGTGCAGCTCCGCGAGGGTCAGCACGTCGGCGGAGGTCTCCTCGATCCAGTCGCGTCCGGTGATGCCGACGTCGAAGAAGCCCTCCTCGACGTAGCGCGGGATCTCCTGTGGGCGCAGGATCGCGACCTCGTCGACGCGGGGGTCGTCGATGCGCGCGAAGTAGTCGCGGGCGCTGGCCCGGTGCAGCCGCAGGTCGGCGTCGTCGAACAGCGCGAGGGTCGCCGCCTCCAGCGACCCCTTCGGTAACACGAGCTTCAGCATCCGCGGAACTCCTGTCGCCGCCAGGCTACGGGCCCAAGTGCGCCAGCAGGTTGGTGGTCTCGACGGCGGCGAGCGCCGCCTCGGCGCCCTTGTTGCCGTGCGTCCCGCCGGCTCGGGCCTCCGCCTGGGCGACGGTGTCGGTGGTGATGATGCCGAACCCCACCGCGATGCCGAACTCACGCGCGACCGCCCCGCACCCGCGGGTCGCTTCGCCGGCGACGAAGTCGAAGTGGGGGGTCTCGCCGCGGATGACTGCGCCGAGCGCCACCACACAGTCGACCGAGCCGCTGGCCGCGAGACGGTGCGCCACCAGCGGGATCTCGAACGCGCCCGGCACCCACCACACCCGCACGTCGTCGCGACGGGCGCCGGCGGCCTGCAGCGCCTGCACCGCCCCGTCGAGCAGGCGCCCGACCACCGTCGGGTTGAACCGGGACGCGACGATCCCGATCCTCAGCCCGGTCGCGTCGGGCTGACCGGGGGCGTAGCCGTCCTTCACGCGCCGTCGTCCTCCCCCATCCCCACGGGGATCACCGGGGCGAAGGCCAGCCCGTCCGGCTCCACGTCGGGTTGCCGGGCCAGGTCACCGACGCCCGTGGACGCGATGACCCCGGCGGGCGCAGCCGTGAAGAGGTGGCCGAGCTTGTGCTGCTTGGTCTCGAGGTAGAAGGCGTTGGCGGGGTTGGATCGGATCTGCAGGGGGACCCGCTCGACGATCTTCAGGCCGAACCCCTCCAGCCCGGCACGCTTGGCCGGGTTGTTGGTGAGCAGCCGGAGCGTGGACAGCCCGAGGTCGGCGAGGATGGACGCGCCGGTGCCGTAGTCGCGTGCGTCGGCAGGGAACCCCAGCTGCAGGTTGGCCTCGACCGTGTCGACCCCGTGGTCCTGCAGCTGGTAGGCCTGAAGCTTGTGGATCAGGCCGATGCCCCGGCCCTCGTGGCCACGCAGGTACACCAGGACGCCGGTTCCCTGCTCGGCGATCCGCGCCATGGCCAGATCCAGCTGCGGCCCGCAGTCGCACCGCTGGGAGCGGAACACGTCTCCGGTGAGACACTCCGAATGCATCCGCACCAGCATGTCGGGGTGGCCCTCGGCGTCGCCGTACAGCAGCGCCACATGGTGGGTGCCGTCGGCCAGCGACTCGTACCCGATCGCCCGCCACGCCCCGTACGGGGTCGGCAGGCGGGTCTCCACCACCCGGCGGACCAACCGCTCGCGCCGGCGGCGGTAGGCGATCAGGTCCGCGATGGAGATCAGCGGCAGGCGGTGCTCGGCAGCGAACTCCTGCAACTGCGGCAGTCGCGCCATGGTGCCGTCGTCGTTGACGATCTCGCCGATCACCCCCGCGGGGTAGCGGCCGGCGAGGCGGGCGAGGTCCACCGCGGCCTCGGTGTGGCCGGGTCGGCGCAGCACACCGCCGTCGGCGTACCGCAGCGGGAAGATGTGGCCGGGACGGGCCAGGTCGTCGGGGCCGGTCGACGCGTCGATCACCGCGCGGATGGTGCGTGCGCGGTCGGCGGCGCTGATGCCGGTCGTCACACCATCCTTGGCGTCGACCGAGACCGTGAACGCGGTGCCGTGCGCTTCCGTGTTGTCGACCACCATGAGGGGGATCTCGAGCTCGTCGAGCCGCTCACCGACGAGCGGAAGGCAGATCACCCCGCTGGTGTGGCGGACCATGAACGCGATCGCATCCGGGTGGACCTGGTCGGCGGCCATGATCAGGTCACCCTCGTTCTCGCGGCCGGCGTCGTCGACGACCACGACCATCCCGCCTGCGCGGATCGTGGCGATGGCCGCCTCGATGCTGGCGAACGTCGGTGTCGTGGTCACGTCGTCCTCCCGCCGCCCAGCCGCTGGACGTACTTGGCGAGCACGTCGGCTTCGAGGTTGACGCGATGGCCAGGTCGTGCATCACCCAGCGTGGTGGATGCGCAGGTGTGGGGGATCAACCCCACACGGAACGCGGCGTCGCCGTCGCGCTCGTCGACGTCGATGACCGTGAGGCTGACACCGGCCACCGCGACCGAACCCTTCCGCGCGACCAAGGGCGCGATCGCCGCAGGCGCAGCGATGGTGAGGGTGACGGTCCCCGGCTGGTCGTCGCGAGCCAGGACCGACCCGACCGCGTCGACGTGGCCCTGGACCAGGTGCCCCCCGAACCGGCCGTCGGCGGCCAGCGGCCTCTCGAGGTTGACGCGCGCACCGGCGTCGAGGTCGCCCAGAGCGGTGGCGTGGAGCGTCTCGGCCATCAGGTCGGCGGCGAAGCCGGTGGGAGTCACGGCAGCCACGGTGACGCAGCAGCCGTCCACCGCGATCGACGCACCCAGCGACAGGTCGGACACGATGGCGTGGCAGCCGACCTCGAGCCGGGCGCGGTCGGTACTGCGCTCGAGTCGCTCGACGCGGCCGACTTCCTCGATGATCCCGGTGAACACCTCACCTCCCTGTTCGCTGCAACGCGTGACTCGCCGACGTGGTCGTGGTCGCGCCGTCGCTGCGCTGCGGTCGGGCGGTCAGCCACAGGTCGGGACCGAGCTGGCGCACCTCGTCGATCCGCCACAGCCAGCGGTCGTCGACGCTCGCCGCCCCGGGCGGTGCGAACACCGCCAGGCCGTCCCCGCCGATGGTGCAGGGGGCGACGAACGCCTCGAGGCGGTCGATCAGATGGGCACGCTGCAACGCCCCGGCGAGGGTCGCACCGCCCTCGACCAGCAGGCTGTGCACCCGCCGGTCGGTCAGGGCGGCGAGCGCAGCATCCAGCGCGACACCGGGGCGCCTTCCGGGCGCAACCTCGGGGTCTGCTGCGGGAACAACGACGACCTCGGCGCCCGCGTCGGTCAGCTGGCCGCGCCAGGTGGTCGGCGACGCCTGAGTCGTCAGGACCACCGCGCCGGGGCGAGCGACGTTGGCCCACGACGGCGTCCGGCCGCGGGCGTCGAACACGACGGGGCGTGGTTGGCCCGCCGGGGCCTCGACGTGGCGCACATCCAGGCTGGGGTCGTCGGCGAGGACCGTCCCGGACCCGACCGCGACCGCCTCGACCAGCGCCCGCAGCTGGTGGGCGGCGATCCGCGCCTGCGCCGAGGTGATCCAGCGGGACGAGCCGTCCCGGGCGGCGACACGGCCGTCGAGGCTCTGCGCGACCTTGCAGACCACGAACGGCCTCCCCGTGGCCTGCACGTGGAAGAACACCTCGTTCTGGCGGCGGGCGTCGTCGACGCGAACCCCACGGATGACCTCGACGCCGGCGTCGCGGAGGGTCGCCGCGCCGCCGTTGAGCGGGTCGTCGGCGGCGTACACCACTCGACGGACCCCGGCGTCGATCAGCGCCTGCGTGCACGGGCCCGTGCGGCCGGTGTGGTCGCATGGTTCCAACGTGACGTGCACGGTCGCACCGCGGCTGCGTCCCCCGGCGGCGGCGATCGCGGCGACCTCCGCGTGAGGCCCGCCGGGGCGCTCGTGCCACCCTTCACCGACGATCGCGCCGCCGTGCACCAGCACGCAGCCGACCAGCGGGTTCGGGCGGACGGTGGCGCGCCCACGCTCGGCGAGCGCGAGAGCGACGCCCATCAGTTCGTCGTCGCTTCGGGTCACGGTCCTCCATCCCGACGTTGGTCTCCGGGGGCCGGGTGGTGGACGCGTGAGTGGCCGGCCGCCGGCAGGCAGAACCGGCCTGCACGCCTCCTCCCATCCGGACTCTCACCGTCGGCTCCGGGATCGCACCGGATCCACCACCGCGTGGTGCGGGGGTCGCGGGCTGTGACCGCCGGTCGGGTCGCCTCGCGCCAGCGGGCCGAGGCCCCTCCCCTGGAGGCGCGTCCCGGCATCACCGGGACACCCGGAGCCTACCAGCGGGGCGCCAGCACCCCCCGCGCGCGGCGGGATCAGCCGCGACGGACGAACGTGGCGTGGTACATGCCGTCGGTGCCGTGGTGTGGCCACAGCTGCGTCTGCTCGACCAGCTCGAACGAGCGGTGCCGGGCGAGGAACCGGGCGGTCACCTCCTCGGTCTCCACCACGGTCCAGGTGCACGCTGCGTACGTCAGCGACCCCGCGGGCGCGACGTGCGCCGCAGCGCCCTGCAACAGCCGGCTCTGCAGGTCCGCCAGTTCCCGGAGTTCGTGGGGGCCGCGCCGCCAGCGGACCTCGGGGCGTCGCCGGCCCGTCCCCAGCCCGGTGCAGGGCGCGTCGACCAGGACGACGTCGAACTCGCCATCGACCGGAGGGTCGGTCGCGTCACCCACGCGGACGTCGATGTCCACCCCCACCCGCGCGGCCGCTTCGCGGATCAGTGCCGCACGGTGGGGGTACAGCTCGACCGCGATCACGCTCCCGCCCGGGGCGACGAGCGACGCCAGGTGCGTGGCTTTCCCCCCGGGTCCGGCGCAGAGGTCCAAGACCCGGGCGCCGGGAACGGCACCGGTGGCGTGGGCGACGCGCATGGACGCCGCGTCCTGGGGGACCGCCCGCCCGTCGGCGACGGCCGCCAGTCGGCGGGGGTCACCGCCGGGCGCGCGCACCGCCTCGGGGGCGTGCTCGTCGGCGACCGCGTCGATCCCGGCGTCGCGCAGTTCGTCCACGAGCGCATCGCGGTCCCCGGTGGCGCGCAGGGTCAGTCCGGGTGGGACGTTGTCGGCTTCGAGCGCTGCCTGCGCTTGGGCGCCGAGGCGGCGGTGGAGGTCCTCGACGATCCAGCGCGGGTGGGCGGTGTGCAACACCAGCCAACCGACCGCGTCCTCGTCGGGGTTCGGCCACGGCAACTCGTCGCGGCGCCGGGCCAACGCCCGGAGCACGCCGTTCACGAAGCCGCCCGCCGCCGTCGCACGACGGCGGGGGACGGCCGCGCGGGCGAGCCGAACGGCCGTGTCGACCGCTGCGCGGGTGGGGACACCGGAGCGCAGGATCTGCAGCGCCCCCAGCCGCAGGATCCGCCGCAGGCTGGGTTCGACGTCGCCTAGGTCCCGGTCGAGGACGTGCTGCAGCGCCCAGTCCAGCGTTCCCTGCCACCGCAGCGTGTCGTAGGCCAGGTAGCTCGCGAACGCCCGATCGCGCGCACCGTCGAGGTGATCGATCACGGCGGGGACAGCCAACGTGCTGTAGGCGTCGCGCTCGTCGACCGCTGCGATCGCCTGCAGCGCGGCCCGCCGGGCGGCCAGGCCGGTGGGCGGGGCGTCGAGGTCGGCCATCGCTAGCGCTCGTCCCCGAGCCGTTCACCGGGTTGGGGACGGTAGCCGTTGACAAACGCGCCGCCCGACATGGCGACCTTCCCGGCTGGCTGCACCTCGGCGAGCACGACCGCGCGATCGCCGGTTGCCACGACCGGCCCGAGCGCGTCGGTCCCCAGCACCGTCCCCGGTGGTCCGCCGCCCTGTGCCGGATGCGCCCGCCAGATCTTGAGCCGCTGGCCCCGGAACGTCGTGTGCGCGCCGGGCGCCGGGTTGGCGCTGCGCACCAGGTCGATGACCGACCGGGCCGGCGACGACCAGTCGATGCGGACGTCTTCGGGCGTGATCCGCGCCGCGTACGTCACGCCGTCGTCGCGCTGGGGCTGCGGCTCGACGCCCTGCACGAGCTGGCGGATGCTGTCAACCAGGACCGGAGCGCCGATCACGGCCAGGCGCTCCAGCAGCTCCCCGGCGGTCTCGTCGCGGGCGATGTCGACCTGGAGCTGCTGCAGGATCGGGCCGGTGTCCATCCCGACGTCGATCACGAACGTGGTGATCCCCGTGGTGTGGTCCCCGGCGCGGATGGCGTGCTGCACCGGCGCCGCGCCGCGCCAGCGTGGCAGCAACGAGAAGTGCAGGTTGACGTAGCCGTGACGGGGGGCCTCCAACACGTCGGTGGGGAGGATCACGCCGTACGCGACGACCGCGACCGCGTCCGGGGACAGCGAGTGGAGCCGGTCGAGGATGTCACGTGGCCAGTGCGGCTGCAGCACCGTGATGCCGCGTTCCTGCGCCGCGACCTTCACCGGTGGAGGCACCGGTGACCGCGTCCGGCCGCGGGGACGGTCGGGGTTGGTGACGGCAGCGACCACGTCGACGTCGTCGGCGCCGTGCAGGGCAGCCAGCGACGGGACCGCGACATCCGGCGTACCGAAGAACGCGACCCGGATCCGGTCGTCTCCGGCCACGGTCACCCCGGCCGGCGCCCCAGCAGGAACCCCCGCGGCTGCGGGGCGGGATCGTCCAGACCCTGCTGCAGCCGGTACTCACGCATGCGCTTCATCGCTTCGTTGCGATCGTGGCGCGCGAGGTGGTCGATGAACAGCACCCCGTTGAGGTGGTCGATCTCGTGAACGAACACCCGGGCGAGGAAACCCTCGAACTCGTCGAGGTGCTCGTCCCCGTGCACGTCCTGGTACCGGCAACGCACCCGCAACGGCCGCTCCAGCGGGTAGAACAGGCCGGGGAAGGACAGGCAGCCCTCGTCGCCCTCCTGCACCTCGGCGGAGGTCTCCTCCACGGCCGGGTTGACCACCGCACCGTGGTCGTCCTCCGTGGTCCACGTGAACAGTCGCTTGAGCACGCCGACCTGGTTGGCTGCCAGCCCCGAGCCGGCCGCCTCGCGCATCGTCTCGAGCATGTCGTCGGCGAGGCGCCGCAGTCGGTCGTCGAAGTCGACGACCTGCCGCGCACGCTGGCGCAGCACCGGGTCGCCGAAGATCCGGATCGGGAGGGTCGCCATCGGGCGCAGGGTACGCGATGAACCCGCCCCGGCCTCGGTCAGCGCGCGATGGACCCGCCCCGGCCTCGGGCACGCCTCACCGGCACCGACACGACTCACCGACGTCTCAGAGGGCCCCGACTCACAGGACGTCGACCGGGTCGACGTCGACGCGGACGTCGCGACCGTCTCGGCTCCACGCCACCTGCAGCGGCCGCAGTGCGGCCAGGGTCGCCGTCCGGTCGGCGCACTTGATCAGCAGAGCGGCACGCTCCCCGGCGGGGCGCGGGCCCAGCACCTCGTCCCCGTCGGGGAGCGCGCGCGACAGGTCGGCGACGACCTTCTCCCCTGTCCCGGCCACATCCAGGCGCACGGCATGGGCCACCGGCGGGAAGCGCAGCTCCGCGCGCCGGTCGGCCTCGTCCCGCCAGAACGCGCCCGGGTCCCAGGCCACCAGTGCCCGCACCGCGTGGTGGGTCGGGTCGCGGGTCTGCACCACCACGGCCGCATCGGGGACCAACCGGCTGCGTCCGCGACTCCCCGCCACGGTGGCCTCGGCGGCACGCGGCACCCACGACGCCACACGCAGCGCGAGCCGCAGCGCGTCCTCGGCCGCGTCGAGCGACGGACGACGCAGCTGCCCGTCGAGGTCGGGGAGCACCACGGCCCCGACCGGGCCGGGCGGATCCAGGTGGGCCGAACCGCGGGTCATGACCACGGTGGCGGGCGGGGGCGGGGCAGGCTGGGCGTAGCCCTCGAGGACGGCGACGGTGGTGCCGCGCAGCGTCCGGCGCAGCTCTCCGCCGAGGCGCTCCGCGCCGGCGGCGAGCGGGGCGAAGCGCGCAGCGCCGCACTGGTCGCACAGCGGGCGGTCCGGGCGGCTCCACCCGCACCCCTCACAGGCCACGCCGCGGTGATCGGCCGCCAGCGACGAGTCGCACCGGGGGCAGGCCAAGCGGGCCCCGCACGCGGTGCACACCAGCGCCCGCCCCTCGCCGCGTCGGGCGGCGAGGACCACCCCGTACCTGCCGCCGGCCACGGCGCGGCGCAGTGCCGTCAGGGCCGGCGTCCCGAGACGGCCCCGTGAACGAGGATCGGAACGGTCGTCGACGTGCACGACCGGGGCGGCGGCGCGCTCGGCGCCACGGGCGGGGACCACCGGGGTGAGGCGACGCTCGGACAGCAGACGCCACGACGCCGCGCTGGGGACCGTCCCGACCAGCAGGGCGGCAGCGCCAGCCCGCCGAGCACGCTCCAGCGCGACCTCCCGGGCGTGGTGCCGCGGGGAGCGGCGCTCCTTCAGCGCCGGGTTTGACTCGTCGACGACGACCACCAGGCCGAGGCGCTCGACCGGCCACAACGCGACCCGGCGCTCGCCCACCACCACCCGGGCCGCGCCACACCGCCCCGCCAGCCATGCGCGGTAGACGCGGCGCGCCCCGCTGGCTCCGCGGACGTCGACGGTGACGTCGGGGAAGGCCGCGACGACCGCGTCGGCAGCCGCAGAGACCGGCTCGGCGACCACCAGGAGCACGTCGCGGCCCCCGGCCAGGGTCGCGCCCGCGAGCTCGGTCAGGCGTGCGCCGAGGTCCTCCGACGGCAGCGGCCGCCAGTAGAAGGCGCCCGCGCCGGCTGCGGCGGCGGCGTGCACGGCGTACCCAGCCGGCGCGTAGGGCTCCCACGCCGCGGTGTCCGGCGACCGCGGCAGCGGATCGGCGGGGCGCGGTGCCGCGCCGGGCGGGTACCAGCCGTCGGATCCGGCTCGACGCTCCACGTCGCCGACACGGTCGGGCAGGGCGTGGCGGACCACGTCGGCGAGCGGGGCGGCGAAACGCTCCGCGGCCCAACGCAGCAGCGCCAGGTCCTCGGCCGCCACCCACGCGTGGGTGCCCAGCACGCGGCGCACGTCTCGCAGCCGTTCGGGTGCGACGTCGGTGGCCTCGGTCAGCTCGACGACGAGCCCACGGACCCGTCGGCCGGCAAAGACGACCTCGACCCGGGATCCCACCTGCACGACGACGTCCGGCCCGACGCGGTAGTCGAACAGCCGGTCGAGGTGGATGGGGGCGACCTCGACGACGACACGGGCGATCCGGGGGGTGCTCATGCGCCCCGGCGCGTCATGCGGCGCGCCGCCTCACCGTGCGACGGCTTCACCGCTCCGACGCGTCACACGCCGACCGCGACCCGCAGGTGGTCGGCCCGGTCGGTGTTCTCCCAGGTGAACACCGCGCCGGTCCGGCCGAAGTGGCCGTAGGCCGCAGTGGCCTGGAAGATCGGCCGTCGCAGGTCCAGGTCGCGGATGATCGCCGCCGGCCGGAGGTCGAACGTCTCGCGGATCCCCTTCAGGATGTGGTCGGGGTCTGCCTGCTCCGTCCCGAACGTCTCGATCATCAGCGAAACCGGGTGGGCGACCCCGATGGCGTAGGCGACCTGCAGCTCGCAGCGCTCCGCGAGACCAGCGGCGACCACGGTCTTGGCGACCCAGCGTGCGGCGTAGGCACCCGACCGGTCGACCTTGGTCGGGTCCTTCCCACTGAACGCTCCCCCGCCGTGGCGGGCGGACCCGCCGTAGGTGTCCACGATGATCTTCCGCCCGGTCAGCCCCGCGTCTGCGTGGGGACCCCCGAGCTCGAAGCGTCCGGTGGGGTTGACCAGGAGGCGCATGTCGGCGGTGTCGACGTCGTCGGGGAGGAGCGGCTTGATGACGAGCTCCTCGAGGTCGGGGCGGAGCAGCGTGTCGAGGTCGATCTCGGGGCGGTGCTGGGCGGAGATCAGCACCGTGTCGATGGCGACCGGGCGATGGTCCTCGTAGGCGACGGTGACCTGCGTCTTCCCGTCGGGTCGCAGGTAGGGGATCTCGCCGACCTTGCGCACGGCCGCCAGCCGCTGCGCCAGCCGGTGCGCGAGGTGGATCGGGAGCGGCATCAACTCGTCGGTCTCGGTGCAGGCGAAGCCGAACATCATGCCCTGGTCACCGGCGCCGAGCTGGTCGAGCTCGTCGTGGGAGGTCTCGCGGGCCTCCTGCGCCCGGTCGACGCCCTGGGCGATATCCGGTGACTGCTCGTCGATCGCGACCGAGACCCCGCAGGTGTTCCCGTCGAAGCCGGCGTCGTGGTGGTCGTACCCGATGCCGATGATGGTGTCGCGCACGATACGGGGGATGTCGGCGTAGCAGTTGGTGGAGATCTCGCCGGCAACGAAGACCTGCCCGGTGGTCATCAGCGTCTCGCACGCGACTCGCCCGGCCGGATCGTTGGCCAGGATCGCGTCGAGGACACCATCGGAGATCTGGTCGGCGAGCTTGTCGGGGTGGCCCTCGGTGACCGACTCGGACGTGAAGAGGGTCCTTCGCGGCACGGCGGCGCTCCTGCTCGAGGTGGTGAGTTCGGACGGCGGGGTGATCGGCGTGGAGGTTAGCCCAGCAGGTCGCCGATCTCGTCCCAGAGGTGAGCGGCGATCTCCTCCTTGCTTCCCAGCGGGAGCTCGACCCGCCGCCCGTCGCGTCCCAACACCAGCACCCGGTTGGTGGCGACCTCGAAGCCGGCGTCCGCGGCGCTGATGTCGTTCACTGCCATGAGGTCGACACGCTTGTCTGCGAGCTTCTCCCGCCCGTACCGCTCCGGGTCTTTCGTTTCGGCGGCGAAGCCGACGAGGACCGGCGGGCCGTGCCCGTCACGGCGGGCGCCGAGTTCTGCGAGGATGTCGGGGTTGCGCTCCAGGGCGATGTCCGGCGTGCCGGCGGACTTCTTGAGCTTGGTTGCGGCAGCCTGCGCGGGGCGGAAGTCGGCGACGGCGGCTGCCTTCACGATGACGTCAGCGTCGTCCGCGAGAGACAGGACGACGTCGTGCATGTCGCGGGCCGACACGACGTCGTGACGGGTGACCCCAGGGGGGGTCGGGAGCTGGACCGGGCCAGCCACCAGGTGCACCCGGGCGCCCCGTCGGGCGGCCTCACCGGCCAGAGCGAACCCCATACGCCCCGACGAGCGGTTGCTGATGAACCGCACCGGATCGAGGTGCTCGCGGGTGGGGCCGGCGGTCACCACCACCGACCGCCCGGCCAGCGACCCGGCCGGCGCGAGCAGGCGAGCCAGTGCCGCGATGATCGCCTCGGGTTCGGCCATGCGACCCTCGCCGACGTCCCCCCCGGCGAGCTCGCCCTCCTCGGGACCGACCAGGTGCATGCCCCGGTGACGGAGCGTGTCGAGGTTGGCCTGGGTGGCCGGGTGTTCCCACATCTCGGTGTGCATGGCCGGGGCCAGCAGCACCGGGCAGGTGACCATCAGCAACACGTTGGTCAGGAGGTCGTCGGCCAGGCCGTGGGACAGGCGAGCCAGCAGATGGGCGGTGGCGGGAGCCACGACGACCGCGTCGGCACGGCGGGCGACGTGGATGTGGGGCGCTTGGCGGGGCGCCTCGGCGTCGGATGAGGTCTCGAGCTCTGCCCACAGATCGCGGTGGGCGGGGCGGCCGGTGATGCCAGCGAACGTGGCTGCCCCGACGAAGCGGCTGGCAGCGCCGGTCAGCACGACGTCGACGGCGGCACCAGCTCGCACCAGCAGGCGGGCGACCAGCGCGGCCTTGTACGCAGCGATCCCGCCGGTAACGCCCAGGAGGACCCGGGCGTGCGCCAGGGCGGGCGGCCCCTCGGAGCCGGCCTCGGCGCGCGGGGCCGGCACCGTCCTAGCCCTGGCTGTCCTCGCCGGGGACGTCCTCGCGGGCGATGTCCCCGCCGGCCGCGTCCTCGTCGATGAACGCCAGGGGATCCTCGACCGCCGCCTGCTCGTCCGGCCAGCGCGGCTCGACCTTCGCCTCAGCGATCTCCTGTAGGGCGATCGACAGCGGCTTGTTCGACTCGGTCGACACCAGAGGCGGAACGTGCTGGCCGAGGCCCTCGCCGAGCTGTGCGTAGTAGTCGTTGATCTCGCGGGCACGCTTGGCCGCCAGGTGGACCAGCGTGAACCGGCTGTCGACCTTGTCGATCAAGTCGTCGATGCGAGTGATGGCGATCACCTCGGCGTGGGGGTCGACCTGAAGGGTAGCGTCGCCACCACGTCGTTGCGAAGGGATGGCAATGCTGGCCAAGCAGCTCTCCAAGGAGTTCCTGAGCCTGCTCCGGGAACGCGCCTCGGAGTTCATGCGTGATGCCGAGGCAGTGACCGGGGCCGTGGCGGGCCTGTCGATCCCCACCCACCGGTGGGAACCGCTGACCAGCTGCCCGGACGCCGGTGTGGACGTCGACTGGGAGGCGGTCGACAACACGTTCGTGCTGTGGATGGAGAACGAGGAGCTCCGGTTCGCGCTGCACCGCCCTGACGGTGAGGACGGTGCGGACCTCGAGGTCCGGGTGATCCAGCCGTGCCCGAGCTGTGGTGAGCATGTGCCTTTCGATCCGCAGGTTGAAGGCCGTGAGAGCGCCGGGAGATCGTTGGTTGCGGGACGTCCGTGGCGCTACCACCATTGCGCCCCGGCCGTCATGGCGCCCCGACCCTCGACACCGGACTGGCGGCGGCACACACCCGCTGGGACACCCCCCGGCTGATGTGGGTCAGTGACGGTGGCCAGCGGCACCCGATCGGAGTCCGCGTGGCTGCAGAAGTGAGACGTCGCGACGGTCACCGACGGCGCAGAAGCGCCGCGCAGAGCGAGAGCAGGCCAAGGCCGGCCAGGGGCGCCCTTCCTCCTGTGCGGGGCAGGGGACCGCGGTCAGCGCCCGCCGGCGGCGTCGGAGCCCTGGCGGTGGAGGAGTCGCTGGCTCGGTCGCCGTCGGCGGCGTCGGGGCCGATCCGGATCGTCCGGTCGGACAGGTCAGGGTGGGTCGCGGTTGCGACGACGCCGTCGCGGAGCGGGAAGCGCAGCCTGATCTGTCCGCTCGACGGGCGATTCGCAGGGTTGGCGACCGTTGGCAGGTCGCCCGCTCGGCGCTGGCCCAGCACGTCGTCCTGGGCCGTGTTCCCGGCGGCCGAGGCCCGCCGCGGCAGGGGAAGCGCGAAGCGGCGCGGCGCGCCCTCGTCCGGCGGTGTCCTCCCCTCAGCCAGGACGTGGCCGGTGACCGCATCCGAGACCGTCACCGTCGCGTCCGCGACCGGCTCACTGGTGTCGTCGTCGGTCACGGTGAACGTGGCGTCCACCTCGCCGCCGAGGTCGGTGAGCTCGTGGTCGAGGCGGGCGGTCCGCAGGTAGAGCAGGTTGTCGGCCAGGACGTAGGCGAGCCGGTGGCCGGCCAGCGCCCGGTGGAACGCCTCGGCGAACCCGCCACCGTCGGCCAGCTGGCGCTGGTTCTCCTGGCCGTGGTCGCCGGTGACCACGACGAGGGTCTCGCCGAGGACCCCGGCACGCCGCATGGCGTCGAGGACCCGCCCGAGCCGCTGCGACGAGTCGCGGTAGGCGGCCAGCGCGCAGCGGGTGTGCGGGCCGAAGACATGCGCCGCGCCGTCCACCAGGGCGAAGTTCAGCATGGTGACCGTCGGGGTCGGGTGGCCGGGGTCGTCGAACAGGCTGCGGGCCTGTGCCTGGCCGGTGTGGTCGATGAGGCTCTGCTCGAAGTAGGCCTCGTGGGCCTGGGCGCACTCCCGCGTGGTGTCGGCCGCGAGCTCGTCGGCCCGGCCCACGTGGGCGGCGGTCAGCGGCTCGCCGGTCGTCCGGTCGGGCGGCTGGAGTGTGGCGTAGTCCGCGCCGTGGGTGGTCGGCTCGTTGACCGCCGCAGTGAAAGCCCCGTCTGCGTGGCCGACGTCGGTGTTGGTCGGGCCCATCCAGTCGCCGAGGGTGCGGTGGGTGGCCTCGTGGAGGGTCTCGAAGCCGCCGCGGTGGAGGCTCTCCGACCACAAGAAGACGGGGTTCTGCGGGTCGGCGGGCTCGATGGGCCGCTCCAGGCGCTGCTGCTGCCGCTGGTAGAACCGGTTGCCTGGGACGCCGTGATGGGCTGGGTGGGCACCGGAGCCGACCACGACGTGGTTCGGGAAGGTCACGGTCGGGAACGACGCGATGCTGCCGAACCGGGCCAGCGTGCCGCGCTCGCGGAGCCACTGCAGCGCCGGGACCGGGTAGCGCGATGGGTGGAACTCGCGGCTGGTCTCCCCACAAAGTTCGGCCACCGCATCGCGACCGTCGTACTGGGACAGCAGGCAGTGGACGTCGGCCGAGTTGTTCGCGTCGAAGATGACGAGCAGGACGCGTTTGGCCAGCTGCTCGCCGATATCGCCGTCGCGGTGGGCCATCAGCGGATGTTTGGAGAACGCCTCGTGCAGCGGCCGGCTCCAGCGCGGCTCGCCGGGGAACGGCTGACCTGTCCGCCCGCTGATCTCGTGGATCCAGGCCACGGTCGGGGCGATATCGCGGATGCTCACCGGCCGGTCGACCTTCCCCGTGCGCACGTACGGCCCGCCCGTGGCCACCACGAGTGGGACGGGAGCGGCGGTGGGACCGCCGTGGTGGCCGGTCAGTGCGGCGCTGTCCCCGGCCCGGTGTCGCAGGAAGACGTGCTGGTCGTCGGTGACGAGGAGGACCTCACCGATCCGGGCGGTGTCGAGGCCGTAGTCGGCCGGGATCGACGGGCAGGCGGGGGACGCCAGCCGGCAGAAGGCACCCGCCACGGCCGGACGGCCCAGGTTGTCGGTCATCTCCCGAGCTTCGCCGGCGAGCTGCGCGGCGAGTTCGCGGTCGCCGGCGTCACGCAGGTAGATCGAGGCGCTCCCGCCGTGTGCGACGAACGCTTCGATGCCCGGGTGGGTGAACCGCTCGGAGAGGATCACCCTGCTGCCGGTCACGTGTCCGGTCGCGGGGTTGCCGAGCCGGGTGTGGCCGGCGTCCACGGCGTCGCCGGTCCCGTCGAGCTCGAGGAACGAATGGTCGGCCGTCAGCAGCAGGATCGAGTGCGCCCACTTGCCGGACTCCTTGAGGGAGTCGACGAGCCGGGCGAGCTGGGCGTCGGCGTCGCGGACCGCGGCCAGGGCCTGGGGACTCTTGGCTCCGAACAGGTGCTGGACCCCGTCGATCTGGGCGAGGTTGACCAGGGTGACGTCGGGGTCCTCGGTGCGTTGCAGGCGGATGGCCTGGTCCATGACGGCCCGGTCGAGGGTGATCGCCGAACCGCTGGCCGGCTCGGCCGGGGCGTTGCCGTGCGGGTCGGCGAGGACGTCGCGTGGGTCGGATGCCGCCCCCAGCAGGAAGTCGGGACGGACGTGGCGGACCCGGCGCCCCTCGGGGTTGTCGTCCGACGGGCCGCACGGCCCGGCAGGGTCGGCGGGGTCCCGGGTGCAGTCGAACAGCTCCCGCAGCTTCTCCTTGCCGAGTACGGCGGCGGTCCGCAGCCACGGCTTCTGGGTTTCGATCGCGTCGAAGAACGTGTCAGCCAGGACGAGCGCGGGCCGGTCCATGGCACGGACCGCCCGGGCCGAGCGGTCGTAGAAGGCGTTCGAAACGAGCCCGTGGGTCTGACCGGGCAACCCCGTCGTGACCCCCACGTGGTTGGCGTTCGTCTCGGTGACCATCGAGGCGAAGGCGTTGGTGTAGGTCGTGGCGTTGGCTTCTTCGCCGTGCATGAGCGACCAGATGGTCGGGGCGAGTTCGGGCGTGACGAGCTCGGGCTCGAGCCCGTCGAAAACGACGACGAAGGTGTTGAAGGTCGGGGCGAGCAAGTCGTGCAGAACGCGGCCGTCCTGCCGGAGCAAGACAGCCGACGGGTCCTCTTGTCCCCCCAGCCGTCGAGCACCGTTGCCATAGGGGTCGACACCGATGGCCGCAGCCACGGTCGGGGCGATGTCGGTGTGCTGCATACCGAGAGCCAGCTCCTCGTCAGGCGGGAACGGCCCGCGGCGGGCGCCCCGCCCCGCAACGAGGAACGTCGAGCGGGACTGGAGGACCGACAGATGCCCGTGGCCCCCCTTCGGGGCGTCGGGTCCGCCGTGGGCCTGCAGCACGACGAGGTCAGGGGAGCGGGGTGAGTCGAACAGCGCCGACAGCCGCTCGTAGGCGTTCGGGTAGGTCACCCCGTTGACGTCCAGCGGGCGGCAGTCCGGGTCGGTGGCCAGGGTGCAGCCCTCAGTCCCGTCCGAGCCGACCGTGACGCGGGCGCTGGCGAACTCCTCGGGGATGGTCGAGACGGCGGCCCCAGCGCCGGGACCCTGCTCGCCCAGAGGATCCCCGCCGGCGACGACCTCGACGTCGTACCGCTCGCCGCCATCGCGCCCGGCGTGGCGGGTGAAGCGGACAACGTCGCAGCCGGCGAACGTGATCTCGTCGAACAGGGTCGGCTGGCAGACGCTGGCCGGGTCGAGATCGCCGATCACCCAGTACTCGTTGCCGTGAACCGTGGCGACGAGCTCCAGGTCGCGTCGCCCGTCGTCGTCAACGTCGACATCGCCGAGCACGGCTCGCACAGCGCGGGTAGCGGCCTCCAACTCGCCGGGCCCCTGAAGACCTTGATCCTCGAGATGCTCGGGCGGTCGGCCGTCGGCCGCCCACCCAGCCGGCGAGGTGGGGAACACCAGGAGGCTCAGCGAGGAAACGACGGCTGCGGCGGTCGCACGCATGCAGCCTCCCACGACGTTGTCGGTGATCAGCTTCGACACCCCCGCCCCGTCCACCTGCCACAAGCCGGACAAGAACATGGTCGCGCCCCGCGACGATTCAGATCCGCTGGGATGTCCAAGCCGCGGATGCCGGCCATCCAGAACCGGGGCTTGTGAGGACGAAGGTATGGATCCGGCAAGCCAGGCGGAATGGTGGACAGCATCCTGGCTTCGGTGAAGGAGACACCACCATCTGCCGCGACGCGGCAGCGGCGGTCAGCGGCGGCGTTCGACCAGTTCCGCGACCTGCGACACACAGTCGTCCAGGTCGTCGTTGGTGACGACGTGGTCGAAGGCGGGCGCGGCCGCGAGCTCGCGGGCGCGGTCGGCCTGCCGCACGGCGAGCTCGTCGTCTCGTTCGGTGCCCCTCCTGACGAGTCGGCGAACGAGTTCCTCCTCGGAGGGGGGAGCCAGAAAGATCAGCAGCGCGTCCGCGACGCGATCGCGGACCTGCATCGCGCCCTGCACGTCGATCTCCAGGACGACGTCGCGGCCCCTGGCCAGCCGCTCCTCGAGCCCAGCGCCGGGGGTGCCCGAGCGGTGACGGTGGACGCGTGCCCACTCCAGCAGGTCACCGCGCTCGATCATCTCGGCGAAGGTGGCATCGTCGACGAAGTGGTAGTCGACGCCATCGATCTCGCCGGGTCGGGGCGAACGTGTGGTGACCGAGACCGACAGTTCCAGGTCCGGTCGCCGCTGCAGGAGGCAACGGACGACGGTGCCCTTCCCGACACCGCTTGGACCGGAGATCACCACGAGGCGGCCGCGATCACCGGCCGCGTGGCCGGTCACCGGAGGTCGCTCTCCCCGAACGCAGCCAGTAGCGCCGACCGCTGGTTGATCCCGAGGCCACGCACCCGCCGCGACGCTGCGATGTTGAGCCGCTCCATCAGCTCGCGGGCCCGGACCTTGCCGTAGCTGGGCATGGACTCGATGACCTCCGACACGCGCATCTTGGCGATCGGTTCGACGTCGTCAGCCCGGTCGAGGACGTCGCGGAGCGTCACCTCTCCTGTCTTCAGCATCTGTTTGAGCTCGGCGCGGACGCGGCGGGCGAAAGCAGCCTTCTCCAGTGCCTTGCGGCGTTGCTCCGGGTCGAGCTCGGGTAGGGCCATCGCGATGTTCCGTCCGTGCACGGAGTGCGCGACCCTACCGACCGCCGCTCGTGGGGGTCAACGCCTCGACGGCAGGGGCGAGGCGACGCCCCGCGCGGCGACGCGCGTTTAGCGTCGAACATCGCTGGTGAAAGGCTAAGCGGATGCGCGGGCTGCTGGTGTTCAACCCACACGCCAGGGCCACAGAGGCCAACGTCCGAGACGTGATCGCCGCCGCTCTGGCCTCGCAGATGCGACTAGACGTACAACAGACTGAGCATCCTGGTCACGCGACGCAGATCGCCGCGGCAGCGGTCCGCGACGGCGTCGACGTGATCTTCAGCCACGGCGGGGACGGCACCCTCAACGAGGTCATCCAGCCGCTGGCGGGCACCGACGTCCGGCTCGGGATGATCCCGGGTGGGACGACCAACGTGGTGGTCCGCAACCTCGGCCTGCCCAACGACCCGATCGCCGCGACCGGCGCCCTGCTCGAACGGCTCCGCTCCGGGTCGACCAGGACGATCGGGCTCGGCCGCGCCAACGGACGGTACTTCGCTGCGAACGCCGGCGTCGGCTTCGACGCAGCGGTCGTGCGCTGCGTGGACGGCCGACCCGACCTCGAGCGCGCCGTCGGCCAGCTCGCGTGGGTGTGGTGCGCGCTGCGGGAGTTCTTGGTCGGCTACGACCGCTCCGCCTTGCCGATCTCGGTGGAGCTGCCAGGCGACGAACCCCGTGCGGGCTTCGGCTTCTGCATCGTCTGCAACACCACCCCCTACGCCTACCTGGGGGCGCGTCCGCTTCGGGTCGCACCCGACGCGAGCTTCGACCGCGGGTTGGACGTCGTCGGCGTGGAGTCCCTGCGCGCCGCCACTTTGCTCCGGCTGATGGTGCAGATGGCCACCACCGCCGGGCACGTCCACGCGAGCGGGACCCGCTACTGGCGTGACCTGCCGGGGTTCTCGCTCCACAGTGACGTTGCGCTTCCGGTGCAGCTCGACGGCGAGTACGTCGGCCGGTGGCGGGACGTGACCTTCACGAGCGTTCCCCGGGGGCTGACCGTCATCGCCTGACGATGCGCCCGCGACGTTGTCCGCCTTGCGAGCCGTCGTACGGCTGCAGTCTCAAACCTGCTCGGGAGTAAGGACGCCAACCAACTGGTTGGACGAGCGCGGCCAGGCGGGCGCCACTGAGGTCACCCTTGCGATCAAGCCGTCCGCCGTGCGAGATCGACGCGGGAACCGTAGTCGGAGGAATTCATGACTGGAGGTGAGCACGACACTGGAGGGGAGCCGCTCGATATGAGCCCATCGTCGAACTGTCGACGTGCCGGCGCTATGGGGCTACCCCCGGACCCTCGCCTGACCACAACAAACGGGTTGTCCGCCGGACCCTGCAGTCTGGCGCCGCGCGTCACGGTTGGGGCAGGGGTGGGCGGCCCGGCGCACGGTTGGGTGCGCGGGCCGCTGTTGGACATGGGGCCTGGCAGCGTGTCCGTTCGGCTTGGTGGCGCCCTGTTAGAAGGGCAGGTCGGGGTCGTGGTCGAGTGGCAGTTGCGGGTCGTGGTCGTCGCCGTCGCCGGGGGCGGGTGGGGCGTTGCCGTTGCTTGCGGCGGGTTGGGGTGGGGGGCGGCGC
>JAHWKW010000021.1 GCA_019347675.1 Actinomycetota bacterium
AAGCCACCGTCACCGCCGACGCTGCCGGGCACCGTCTGGATCAACCGACCCAACGACACCGCCGACAAGGAGCAGCCGACTCAGTAGTTCCTTGAAGATCTTGTCTCAAGAAGCTTGACAGGTTCCGGGCTGCGCGCGGCACCTCCGTCTCGGAATGCACTCCTAGTGGGCGGTGACCTGTGCGGGGAATGGCGTCGTTCATCGCCCACTCGACGCGAGCCTTGCCCGTCACCTCTTGCCGGCGCCTCACTCGGCCGATCCGATGGGTTGCCACCGGTCGGCCAGCTTTCGCCACTGACGCTGTCGGTAGTAGGGCCGCAGACGGATCCGAGCGGGCCGCGTCGAGGTGTGTACGAGCACGGCGCGGTCGGTCGGGAGCCGCCGGAGCTCGTCGACGGTGGCCAACGGCCGCCACGTTTCGGACTCGGACAGGTTCGAGGCCCGTCCGGTGGTGGATCGCTGGAGAATCCGTTCGTCGCCGAGCAGGCCCGACAGGTACTCGAGTAGCCCTCGGTCGGTGACGCCGGACAGCACGACCTTGGCCTGGTGGTTGTTGAGGATGGTGCGGGCCCGGTCACGGCCGTAGCGGTCCTCGATCTGGGCGAGGTCCTGCCAGACCGTGACGAGTTGCACGCCGCGGTCGCGGCTAACGAAGGCGTAGCGGTCGAGATCCTGCAACGGCGCCGAGTTCGCGGCCTCGTCCAGCAGCACCATCAGCGGCCGCCCGGCACGGACACCGCGGTTCACTCGGTTGGCGGCGTGGCGCATCACCGCGTCCACCAGACCGACGAACAGTGGCCGGAGGATCCGCTGGTTGTCCTCGTCGTTTGCCTCATGCTGCGAGCGCCGATCTGGCCGGCGTCGGCGACCAAGCCATCAACTGACCGACGCTCGCGTCTATGCGACGCTCGGTCCACGGATGCCCACCGACCCCTCGTCCGGCGGCCGGCTGCGACGCCACAGCAGCAACTGTGACACCGATGATCCCTGCCGCCGGGACGCACGACCATGGGCCACATCAGCCACTGCCGGGGGAGCGGGCCCATCGTCACGCATCGTCGCCCACTGCGCTCGCTCGTCGATGTAGCGGCGTTGCCGCTCAGCCAGCACCCCGCCAGTACCCAGCCGTACGGCTGCGGCGTCCAGCAGCTCCGCGACCAGCGGCCCGCTTGCCGCCACCCACGCCCCGCGCTCCTCGTAGACCAGCCCGTAGCACTCCAGACGGCGCAGTATCCGCCGCGCGTACACCCGCGCCCATTGCAATGCCTGGGCCAGCTCTGCCGCCGTCACCGTCCCCATCCGCTCCAGCTGCAGCCACATCCGTCGTGCCGCCGATCCCAGCAACGCACCGACGCTCGGGCTCCCTGAAGGGCGGTGCGCCCACGCATCGTGCGCTCGTAGCCCCTCAGGGGTGTGTACATCTGGTGTGGCAGTTAGGTCCCTGGGCAGAAGCCGCCCGAGCGGGGTCGGCTCGATCGTGACCGCGGCGATGTTCCCGTCGACGTCGAGGTCCAGGCGGAGCACGCCGTGGTCGGCCCAGCGCCGGTAGCTGCGCCCGACCGTGCGGGCAGACACGCCAGCGGCGACGGCGATGGTGCGTTGGTCGGCGCCGATGGTCAGGTGGCCAGTGCGGGCGGCTTCGGCGGCTAGAGCGCCGAGCACCGCCCGGCCGGACTGGGTCAGCCAGCGGGGCCGTGACCCGTCGGGCAGCTCGATGAGGTCCCAGTGCGCGGCGACGGCCGTGACGGCGGCCGGTATCGGTGGACGCGGGGCGCGCCGGTGCTTGCCGGCGATTCTGGCCACGTCGTTGCGCACACGGGTGTGGAGGTCGGCCCGGCCGAGCCGGTCTCGGAGGTAGTCGACCGCTGGGGAGTCGACCAGCCGGTCGGTGATCCGCGCGGGGTCCCAGCCGCGCGAGAGCAGATGGCCGATGAGGCGACAGCCCTCCACCGACCGGTTCGCCGCCGGGCCCGGGCCGCACTCGAGCAGGTGGCGAGCCCACGCAGCCGGGGCAGCGGCGCCGGCGGTGGGTCTGGGGCGCCCGGCGGCTTGGACAGCGCTAGTGGGCGCGAGCCGGTCCAACAGCAGCGCCCAGCCGGCTGCGGTCGGGCCCGGCCCGGCAAGCGCTTCGAGGATCTCGTCGGGACGCTCGAGGGTGGGCCACCATCCAGAGCGGTGACGTGACCCGGGCGGTCGAACCTGCTGCGCCGCCGGTGGGCCGTCCACCAGCCCGCCGATTGCGCTCAGGTCCGGGTACCGGACGCGCAGCAACTCGGCGAGCCGCTGCCGGTGCTCCAGCCGCAACGTGTGATGGCCTGTGACCAGCCACACGTGCTCGTTGGCCCAGCGGCCGTGGCCGCCTCCCGACGGGACCCTCACGACCGCCACGCCGCAGGGCCGCACGAGCGCGATCAGGTCGTGCACCTGCCCGCGCATGCGGTCGCGGGCCGCGTCGGTGAGCGCCCGGTCGTAGTCGACGTCGAGCACCATGTAGGCGTACGACGGGGTCACGGTCAGAGGGTGGTTGATCGCGACCATGGCGACGCGGTCGGGCGGGACCGAGCCGGCCAGGACGTTGGCGCCGCCGGCGGCGTAGCGGCGCCCGTGGGTGTTGCCCGGCCGGCGCACGAGTTCGGCCAGCCCGGCCGCGATCAGGGCGGGCTCGCCACTGGCCACGAGCTGGCGGGCCTGGGCGATCTGGGTCCGCCGCTCTTGCCCGCGCGTGTAGCGGTTGGCGGTCACCGGCGGGGTGCCTGCCGGCCGTGTTGCGCGGCGCTAGGACACGTTCGCGGCGGTCGTCGGCCGCGCGGCCCGTCGCAGGCGGCCGCCGACCCTGGTGGGTCGATCATCGGGTCGGTACTCCTCGGGTGTGAGGGCGTACTCGACCTGCACCAGGACTCCGGGTATACTCACGACCACATCGGTATCGTGAGCTCCTTCTGCGCCCGGAGCTCTGGCCAGATCCAGAGACCAGACCCCGGTTGCCGCCGGGGTCGTCTCGTATCTACGCCCGTTCTTCAACGTCACACGGGGCGTTCCGCAGGCGTGTGGGCTCCTGTCGTCACGCAACGCCGCACCCCGTCCTGTCTCCCCATCTGTAAGAAGGGCGGGCGCGGACGGCGAACGTGACAGGCACGCGCCGACAGCTTCGTCATATTGCAGTATGCTGGCGGTGTGGCCGTCGACGCCGTGATGAATAGGGTCCGCCCGTGTGGGGCGGACCGTGGATGTCGACGACCTGGTGACCGCGGGTGTGATCGTGGTGCGGATGGGTCTGACGCGGGTGCAGCGCGTCCATGAGCTGCTGCGACACAGCACGGCGCCGATGCCGCCGCCGGTCTACACCGGCCCGCGCATCCACCTGTGGCTGTGGTCGGAGGTGGCCGCCTGGGCGCGGCTGGCGGGCCGTGAGGCGGTGTCGCCCGACGACTGGGTGCCGGCCGGGCTGCTGGTCGAGCGCCTGGATGTCGACCCCGACGACCTCACCGACGATGAGCACGTCGCCGCTAGGCGCACCCGCGAGGGTCGGCGGTGGCGGTGGGGGGACGCCGAACAGGTGTGGATCGACCGGATCAACCGTCCACGCCGGTGACTCGCCTGCCCGGGGAATGAGTCGCTCGACGCGGTGCGCCGAACCTTCTTCCCACCGGCACGGACCACGGTTACCGTACGAACCCGACGAGACGGGCCGTGCGTCCTGTAGGCGGGGGAGCGGGGGGCCGACGTGACCAGCACCGGACCAACAATCGCGCCGTTTCGCTCCCGGGCGGCCAGCCACACGCCGCCGGACGGTGGCGTGGCGGGCATGCCGTCCCCGGCGCGGCGCCGTCGGCCGGTGCTGGTGATCGTGGGGCTGGTGCTGGCGGCGCTGGCCGCCACTCTGGTCGCGGCCGCGCTCAACGCCGCGTCGGCCCGCACGCTGGTGTGGGCCACCGCCACCGCCGTAGCCCGCGGCCAACCGGTCGAACCCGACGGCCTCCAACCGGTGGAGGTGGCTGCCGACGCCGCCGCGGGGCTGGTGCCCGCCACGGTGACGTCGCGCGATGAGCTAACCGGCCGGGTGTGGGCCGCGGATCTGCCCGCCGGACAGCTGGTGTCGTCGGCTCTGACCGTGCAGCAGCTGACGGTGGCCGACGGGATGGCGCTGGTCGGGGTGCGGCTGGATCCGGGCGGGTTCCCCTCGGCCGGGCTGCGGCCAGGCGACGCGGTCCAGGTCGTTGCGAGCGCCGGACCGCAGGGCGGCGACGACAGCCAGGTTCTGGTCGAGCGTGGCCTGGTTGAGGCGGTCGTGGTGCTGTCCGACCAGGGGGCCGCAGCCCCGCGGCTGGTGACCCTGTCCGTGCCGGCGGCGCGGGCCGCAGCGGTGGCGGCAGCCGGCACGGCCGGACGCGTCTCGCTGGCGGTCGTGCCGTGACTTCGGCGGCGGTGGTGTCCGTGGCGGGAGCGCCGGGGGTGTCAACGCTGGTGGCCGCCGCCGCGGCGGCGTCGACCGTCGACGATCCGCTGCTGGTGGTGGAGGCGGCCCCGTCGGGCGGGGTGGTGGCGGCCCGGTGGGGCTGGCCGCGCGAGGAGACGATCGCCGAGCTGGCAATGGACGTCGCCGGCGGGGTGGACCTGTGGGGGCGGGCCCGCCCGTGGCTGGCAGGCTCCCGGGTGTTGCCAGGCGATCCGGCGGCGACGGTGATGCGTCAGGCGCAGGTGGGTTCTTGGCTGGCGTCCCAGCTGGCGGCGATCGCCCACCCGGTGCTGATTGACGCCGGCCGGGTCGACGGGTCGGCCGATCAGCTCGAGCTGCTTTCCGCCGCGGAGCACGTGTGGGTGCTGATCGACCCGACGGTCGCGCAGGTGACAGCCGCCAAGGCCGTCGCCAGCTGGCTGCACCGCGCCGGGCCGCTGGCGTTGCTGGTACGCGAGCAGACGACCGGGCCCGGCCGGTACCCCGCCGCCGAAGCCGCCGCCACCTTGGGCTGGCCGCTGGTGGCTACGGTCCCGGTGGACCGGCCGTCCGCCGCCGCGCTGTGCGGGCTGGCGCCGGCTCGCCGCGAGTTTCGCCGGGCGCCGCTGGTGCGCACCGGCCGGGAGCTGGCCGGCCGGCTGACGGCGGAGGTGGCGGTGTGACCTTGAGCTGGTCGCATCCGACCGTGCGGCCGGTGGTCCGTGCGGTGGTCGACGGCGTTCGTCGGCAGATGGGCGCCCGGTTCGACCGTCAGGTGGCCGAGCAGCTCAACCGCGACCAGGTCGCCGAGCTGATCGCCGACGAGGTCCGCAGGCTGCGCACCGACGACAGCGGGTTGCTGCCGGCAACGATGACGCCCGACGGGCGGAACGCGGTTTGGGCCACCGCCCTGCACGCGGCGCTGGCGGAGCTGGTCGGGCTGGGCCGGCTGCAGCCGCTGCTCGACGACGACCTCACCGACGCCCACATCAACGGCTGCGACCAGGTGTGGGTTGTGCGCGCCGACGGCAGCAAGCATCGCGCCGACCCCGTCGCGGACAGCGACGCCGACCTGCTCGAGCTCGGCCGGACGATTTCGCGCCGCTACGGCCAAGAGGGCGAGCAGGAATGGTCCGAGACCAGCCCGACCGCCGAGGTGACACTGACGTCGGGGCACCGCGTCGAGCTGGTCCGCGACGTCACGCTGCGGCCCTCGATCACCATCCGCCGCCTGGACCTGTCGATCTTCCGTGTCTCCCAGCTGGTCGGGTTGGGGACGCTGCACGAAGCAGTAGCCGACTTCCTGTCAGCGGCGGTGCGCTATGGCTGCAATCTGTTGGTCGCCGGCGGCACTGGCGCCGGCAAGACCGTCACCACGCGGTGCCTGATCAACGAGATTCCCCCGGCCGAGCGGGTGATCACCATCGAGGACGTCCGCGAGCTGGCCGTCACCGATCCCAGGACTGTCGACCGCGACGGCAACCGGCTGCACCCCGACGCCGTGGAGATCCTAACCCGCCGCCCCAACGCGGAAGGAGCCGGCGGGTTCAGCCTGGCGGACGGGCTGCGCGCCTCCAAGCGCATGAACCCCGACCGGCTGATCGTGGGCGAGGTCCGCTCGGTCGAGGCCTCGGACATGATCGACGCGATGCTGGGCGAGGCGGGCGGGTCGCTGTGCACCGTGCACGCCGCATCGGCCCGCGCTGCGCTGGACCGGCTGGTGTACCTGGCCGCCAACAGCTCACAGCTGACCGAGTCCACCGCCCGCAAGATGGTCGCCGACGCTGTCGACCTGGTCGTCTGGCAACGTCGAGATCCGGCAACCGGCCGCCGGTACGTCGCCGAGGTCATCGAGATCGACGGGGTCGACGACGGCGTGCTCGCCCTGCACGAGGCCTACCGCACCGACACGGCCGGTCGGCTTGTGGTCGCGGACGGCCCGACCCTGCGGCTGCACCAGCGGCTGGTCGAACACGGCTGGATCACCCCGGTCAGGCAGGTGGGCTGACGTGGGCACCACCGTCGTGGCGCTGCTGTCCGGGCTGCTGGTCGCAGCCGCCACCGTCGCGGTCGGCGTCGGGCTGGCCGGCACACCCCAGCCGGCGGCCGAGCGCACCATCGACTGGCGGCGGGCAACACGCCGCTACGGCACCGCCGCCGGGGTCGGGCTAATCGCGGTTGCCGCGTGGCTTGCGACCGGCTGGCCGGTCGCAGGGATGCTCGCCATCGCGCTCGTGTGGTTGGCACCCCATGCCGCGCGCGCCGCGGCCGCCCAACGCCGCGAACGTCAGATGCTGGACGCCACCCGGATGTGGCTGCTGCAGCTGCGCACCAGCCTCCAGGCCGGCGTCGGCCTCGAGTCGGCGCTGCGCGAAACGGCACGCCTGGCCAGACCGGACTCGCCGCTGGCCGCACCGCTGCGGCGAATGGTCGAGCGGCTCGACTGGATGGGTCCCACAGCGGCGCTCCAGGCGCTGGCCGACGAGCTCGACAACCACGTCGCCGATGGTGCCGCCACCGTGCTGCGCTCGGCGCTGACCCACTCCAGCCAGGGGGTGACCGCGGCGCTGCAGGCGCTGGGGGCCTGGGCCGACGAGGACCTCCGCCACCTTCGCCACGTCGAATCCGAAGCCCGCGGGCTGCGGCTAGCCAAACGGCTGGTGCTGGCCGTGTGGGCCACCATGGCCCTCTACCTAGTGGCGTCCTCGCCGGACCTGATGGCCCCCTACGCCACACTCGAGGGCCAGGCAACCCTGCTGGTGCTGCTGGGCCTGGCCGGGCTGGCGCTGTGGCTGCTGACCTGGTGGTCCGCCGTCCCCCGACCCGAGCGGTTCTTCCGCCAGCGGGCGGTACGCCCATGACCTTGTTCGTCGCGGTAGCCGCCGGACTGCTGGTGGGTGCCGGCACGGTGGCGGCGGTCTGGGGGATCCGCCCGCCGCTGGCGCCGCTGGACCAGCGGGTCGAGGCGGTCCTGTCCGGACGCTACGCCGCCCACCGATCCGGACCGTGGCGGCGCTGGCGCGACAAGCTTGTGGCTCGCACTCCCACCGCGGTGCTGCCCGACCTGGCCCTGCTGGGCCGCACCCCAGCCGAGTTCGTCACCGGCCGGCTGGCCTGGGCCGCGGGTGGGCTGGTGGCCGTGGTGCTGCTGGCCGGTCTGCTCGGCGTGCCGTTGCAGATGCTGCCGCTGTTCGCCGCCGCCGGGACCGTCGCCGGCTGGTACCTGGGGCTGCACGAGCTGCGCGACGCGGCCGCCAAACGGCGGCGCACCATGGCACTGGCCATCGCCGCCTGGACTCAGATGGCCGCGATGATGATCCGTGCCGGGCTCGGCGTCGAACAGGCCATGCGCCAGGCCGCCACGGCCGGCACCCACTGGACCTTCCGAATGCTGCACTCCTCCCTGGTCCGGGCGGTCGAGGACCGCCGCCCGACCTGGCACACGCTGGCCGCCCTGGGTGACGAGACCGACGTGTCGGAGCTGCGGCAGCTGGCCGCCGAGCTACGGCTGATCGACACCGTCGGCGGCAGCCCCACCGAGGCGCTGCTCACCCGCGCCCAGACACTGCGCGAACAGGAACTGGCCGACCAGCTGGCCGCGATCAAAGCCGCCGAGGTCAAACAGGCCGTCCCGCTCGCACTGCTCGGGATCTGCCTCACCGCGTTCGTCGTGTACCCGGCCGTCCAATCGTTCCTCAGCCCCTGAAAGGAGACCCGATGACCACCCACTCCCGCACCGCCGCCGCGCTGCTACCGGCTGTCACGGCCGCCACCACGCTGCTGACGGTCCTGGCCGCCCCCACCATGCTTCTTCCATGGCTGGCCGGCCGGCTCCGCGAGGCACACCGCGACCAGACCGGCGTCTCTGAGCTGGCCGTGGTGGCCCTGCTCACCGGCCTGGCGGCGCTGATCACCGTCGCCTACATGAACATCATCTCGGGCAAGGTCACCACCGAGGCCAACAACCTGCCCACGTCCAGCGGCTAACGCATGGCTTCGGCGGCACGACACGGTGAGGACGGCGCAGTCCTGGTCCAAGCGGCCCTGATCATGCCGCTGCTCGCGTTGGCCCTTGGCGCGGTGCTGCACCTGGGCCTGTACCTGCTGTCCCGCCAGGTCGTGGTCACTGCCGTGCAGCAGGGCCTAACCGCCGCCACCGCCGCCGACGGCACCACCGCCCAGGGCAAGGCCATCGCCAGCCAGCTGATCGCCGCCCACTCGGCCGCCGAAATCCTGGAGCTGACCGCCACCGCGGCCTCCAGCACCGTGACCCTGACTGCCACCGTGCGCACCCCCGCGGTCGTGCCCGGCCTGACCCGGACCGTCACCGTCGCGCAGAGTGCCGCCAAAGAACGGTGGGTCGCCCCGTGAGCTGGCGTCTGCACGACCAGGACGGCTCAGCCCCGGTGGTCGAGCTCGCACTGGGCGCACCGCTGATCCTGGCGATCCTCTGGCTGGTGATCTGGGCCGGCGCCGGCGCCCAGACCCCCAGCGACGTCGCGCTGGCCGCCCAGGATGCTGCCCGGGTGGCCTCCCGCATCCGCACCGCCGCCGACCGGCCAGCAGCCGCCGCGACGCTGGTCGACGGCCGGCTGGCCAACGGCGCCTGCAGCAGCTGGTCGACCGCCACAACCTCGACCGACGAGGTCGTTGCCGTCACCGTCGACTGTGTGCTCGACACCCCGCAGATGGCGGGGCTGGACGTGCCCACCCGCACCGTCACCGCGACCGGCCGGTCGACCATCGATCGTTTCTTCGTCCAGGACTAGCCACATGGGCCCCAGCCTCTGGCATCGTGCCATCGCCGACCAGGCCGGCGGGTTCGTGATCTGGTGGCTGATCGCCTTGGCCGGCGTCGGCATGCTGATGTTCGCGCTGGTCGCCGACGGCTCGCGCGTACTGGCCACGCTCAACGAGACCTCCGACGTCGCCCAGGTCGCCGCCCGGGCGGGCGCCCGGGCGGTCGACCCCGACACCGGACTGCTCGACGGGGTCCGGGCCCAGGCCGCCGCCCACGCAGAGTTGGCCGCCGCCGGCATGACCGGCGAGGTTTCTGCCGACGCCGCCACCGTCACCGTCACCGCCCGCCGTAACCTCGCCCTGCCCCTGCTCAGCCTGGTTGGCGTCGACCGGCACACGGTCACCTCCACCCGCACGGCCCAAGCCCTTGACCCGACGGCGACCCAATGACCCACCCCACCCGCAACCTACGGCTGGTCACGCTGACCGCGACCGCCGTCCTGCTTGCCGCTGCCTGCAACGGCTCCGGCCAAGCCGACCCGGCCACACCGAAGACGCCGGCCGACACGCCCACCGCCGCGGCCAGCCCCACCCCGGCCGGCCCCACCGAGGCCGAAGTCGACGCGCTGGTCAACGACTACCGCAAGATCCTGCTCAACCTGCCCCCCATGCCCCCCGAGCAGGTGCCCGGGCACGTCACCGACCGCCTCGCCGAGCTCACCACCCCAGACGGCGATGCGCGCCACCACATGCTCGCCCAGGCCAACGAGATCAGCCAGAACGCCGGCCTGTCCTTTGTTCCTGTGCTGCGCGGCACCCCGCACACCGCCCTGCTCAGCGACCCGGTCCGCGACGGTGACAGCTGGGTGACCACCGGCTGTGTCGCCGTCGACGGGCAGCTCACCGACGTGGCCACCGGCCGTCCCGGCGAACTCGACCCCTTCACCACCACCTACACCAAGGTGGCCCTGCGCGCCGTCCCCGACCTCGACGGCGGCGGCTGGCTGCTCGACGAGTACACCCCGCCCGACGACCCCGAAGCGGCCTACGCCAAATGCGTGCCGCCCGACGTTGCCGACCAGATCGAGATCAACTGGCAGGCCCTCGTCCAAGCTTTCGACGATTGGGCCCGCCGCGGCCGTCCCGGCAACGACCTGGGCCGGCTCGCCGAACTCACCACCGGCCAGCTGCTGGCTGAGCTACGCGAGTCGCCCGGCGACTACGTGTACAGCTTCGACCTCGCCCAGGCCATCCGCGGCCACGAGATCGTCTCGGCCACACCCGCACATGTGACCAGCGAGAACTGCTTCGTCGCCCCCGAGCAGCCTCCCGCCTTCGAAACGAACATCTGGCAGCAGGTCGACGGCGAATGGCTGCTGGCCAGCACCGAGACCACCCACCCCGATGAGCCCGACGCCCCGGAGAACCACCGATGCTTCGCCGGCTGACCATCCTGGCCCTCACGGTCGCCCTCGCCGCACTCGCAACGCCCGCGTCGGCCGACGGGCACTGCCGTAACACGCAGCGCCAGGGTAAAGACAGCGCCGGTCTAGTTGAGACCTGTGACCCGCACACCCCGAAGCAGACCAGCCCTGTCGCCCCCCGGAAGGGGCCGGTCGTGACGTGCACCCCCCGGGGTGGCGGGTCCGAGTTCAGCCCGTCGCGGATCACGGAGCATGCGGACGGGTCGGTGTGGCTCTCGGTGCCACACAACTGCTCGGACGGCACCACCCAGAGGCGCCGAACCTGCGTCGACAACTGCCCAGTCGGCGCTGCCAGGACAGGCACGACGGTCCCGGGGCTGCGGCTGGAGGCTCTGGCGAAGATCGACCCGCCCCTGCCGGGTATGCGGCACAGCTTTGACCGGCCTGCCGCCAACGGGCAGATCAGGGCCATCGTGCTGGCGGAGACCTGGTGGTGGTCGGAGGGGTCGTACGATCCGGTCGTGGTGCGGGCCGAGGACGGCCCGTTGTGGGTACAAGTGACCGCAACACCGGGGTCGATGACGATTGACCCGGGGGACGGCTCGCAGCCGCTGGTGTGCCCGGCCCCGGGGGTGGCGTATAACCGCCACGCGTCCTACTACGACCAGATCCCCGGTGAGCGGCGCGGGGCGTGCGTGCACGTCTACGGGCAGACGTTCAATGAGGTCACGGCGACGATGGCCGTGACTTGGACGGTCACGTGGGAGGGCTACTCGCCGTCGCAGGGCAGCGTCGGTGGGACGCTGGCGCCGATGGTGCGACGCCAGCAGGTGTCGTTCCCTGTGCGCGAGATCCAGTCGGTGATCGTCTACTGACGAAGGCGGCGAGATGAGCTCGACACTGCGGACCCGGGTCGGCGGGGCGGCGCGGCTGGTCGGGATCCTGGCCGGGCTGGCGACGCCACCGGTGTTGCTGGCCACAGTGATCGGCGACCCGTTGCCGGCGTGGCCGGTCGACTGGGCGGCGGCCGTGGCGGCGGTGCGGGCCGGGATGGTGGCGTCGTCGGTGTGGGTCGATGTCCTGGCGTTTGTGGCCTGGACGGTGTGGGCGGTCTTGCTCGCGATGCTGGCCCTGGAGGTCGTAGCGGTCGTGCGTGATCGGCCGTCGCCGGCCGGTGTGCCCAGCTGGGTGCGGTGGCTCGCGCAACTGCTGGTGTCGGGCGTGCTAACCGTGGCCGGGCCGCCCCAACCCGTGCTGGCTGCCGCGACGGCCGGGACGGGGGTTCCGGTGGCCACGGCGAAGCCGACCGTGCCAGGGCCCACGTCGCCGGCGTCGCCGGCCGACGGCCGGCTGGTGACGGTGGGGGAGGGCGACTCGTGGGCCGGGCTGGCCGCCGACGTGCTCGGCGACCCGTCGCTGGGAGGCGCACTGCGCAACGCCAACATCGGCCGTCAAGTCGGCCACGGGCACACGATCGCCGACGACACCGCCTTCGTGGAGCCCGGCTGGCAGCTGCTGGTGCCGGCCGCATTGGACGTCCAGTCCGTCGATCCGCCGGCACCCTCACCCGCTGCCGGCGAGACCAGCCGGCACCAGGCCGGAGACGTGGTCGAGGTGCAGCCGGGCGATCACTTCTGGTCCATTGCCGAGGACACCCTGGCCGGCGAGCGCGGTCGGACCCCCACCGATGCCGAGACCGCCGACTACTGGCGCGGCCTGGTCGACGCCAACCGTCACCGGCTCGCACCGCCGCACGACCCGGATCTGATC
Organism: Actinomycetota bacterium; assembly: GCA_019347675.1. Taxonomy (NCBI): domain Bacteria; kingdom Bacillati; phylum Actinomycetota; species Actinomycetota bacterium. The sequence goes on from JAHWKW010000021.1 coordinate 12,370, forward strand.
TACCCCGGCGAGCATTACGTGCTCCCGCCCGCCGACGCCGAGACCACCGACGCCGCCGCAGCCGAGCCGAGCGACCCGCCTCCCGACCTGCCTGCCGCCGCCGGGACCGACGGTGCGCGTGCGGCCGCCGACACCATGGGGCTTTCCGGCCCCACCGACCAGCAGGACGAGGGGCGCGTCGAAGACCCCACCTGTGCGGCCCAAGATGTGCCTCACCTGAATGGCACACCGGATCTGGCCGGCCCGCCGCCGGGGCGTCCTTTGCCCCAACCCGGCCAGGCCGCCCCGCACGCCGGCGCCCACCCCCGCCCGACGGTGGCCTCAACCGCGGCGGCGGTCCGGTCGGCCGACAAGGCGCACGGATACGGCACTGCGGCCAGGGTGGTGGTCTTCGCGGGGTTGGGAATCGCGGCCGCCGGGGTGATCGCGGTGCTTCGCCGGCTGCGTACGGTTCGGCTGCGGCGGCGTCCTCCCGGAACGGCTCCTTCCCCACCGCCGCCCACCGGCACCGAACGGCAGCTGCACGCGGCCGCGGATCCCGACACCGTCTACGCCATCGACCGGGTGCTGCGCGACCTGGCGTCCAAGCTCGACCCTGAGGCGCCACCGCAGATCGTCGGGGTGCACTACACCGGCCAGCAGCTGACCGTAATGCTCGAACAGCCGGCCCCCCCGCCCGACGGCTGGCAGGCCCCCAGCGACCTGGAGTGGATCCGCCGGCTCGACGAAGTCGACCAGGCCACCCTGGCGGACGCCGCTCACTATCCGGGGCCGCTACCCACCCTGGTTACCATCGGCCACATTCGCGAAGCAATCCTGCTGCTGCACCTCGAGCAGCTGACGGTCACCGAGCTGCACGGCCCGCCCGATCAGGTGGCTGACATCCTGGCCACCATCGCCGTTGAGCTGGCGACCTCACCGCTGGCCACCGACGTGCGGGTCGTGTGCGTCGGGTTCGGTAGCGAGCTGGCCAGCCTAGATCGCATCGACGTCGTCGACGTCGACGACTCGAGCCGGCTGCTGGACGACCTGGCGGATCTGGTCGACGAGACGCTGCCGCTGGCCGCGGCCCGGCCGGCCACCGCACCAGCTCTGGCCGGCCGCATCGACGGGGTCGCCGACAGCTGGATTCCGACCGTGGTGCTTGACCCTGTCGGCGCGGTTGCCGCGGAGGTCGCCGAACTGGCCCGGCGCATTCCCCACGCGGGACTGGCGGCGGTGGCCGGCAACGTCACGCTGGACGCCGACTGGCAACTTGAGGTCGACGCTGACCGCATCCGTATCCGCCGGCCCGACCAGCTGGCGGATCTGACACGTCAGCGCACCAGCCTCACAGCCGCGCAGGTCGCCGACATCGGCCGGCTCATCGACCACGCTCGAAACAGCGACGAGGTCGCCTACCCGGACCTGACCATCAGCCACGAGCCCAACGGCAGCGTCCTCTCAGACCAGCCACCGGCTGCCGCCCAGATCGAACAGGGACCGGTCGAGGTCCACGTGCTCGGGACCGTCCGCATCGACGGCACTGAGCCCTTCCGCCGCTCCCGGTCGGCTGAGCTGGTGGCCTACCTGGCGCTGCACCCGCGCGGGGTCGCCGCCGACACCCTCATGGAGGCCCTGTGGCCGGGCGAGCCGCCCGACAACGACCGGCTCAACCGGGTCACGTCCGACGCGCGCACGACCCTGGACGCTGGACCCGACGGCCGCCGGCACCTGCCCCGCATCGAAGCCGGGCTGTACCGGGTGGCCAACAGCGTCGGCTGCGACCTCCACCGCTTCCACCAGCTGGTCGAGGCCGCCAAACACCAGTGCGACGACCACAAGCGGGCAACGCTGAAGGCCGCCCTCGAGCTGGTCGACGGGGAGCCCTTCTCCGGCACGCGGCCCGGGACCTACAGCTGGGCGCACGCAGAAGGACACGTCACCGCCGCGTGCGTGGCGATCGACGAGGCCGCCCGCACCCTCGCAGAACTATGCCTGGCCGTGGACGACTACGAGGGGGCGCGCTGGGCCGCCACCCGCGGACTGGCCGGCAACCCCGGCTCCATCAATCTGTACAAGATCCGTCTCCGGGTCGCCGGCGCCACCGGCAACCTTCTCGAAGCCGAAGCGGTCATGGCCGAAGCCCGCGCCAAGCTCGCCGAAGACGACGGCCCCGAGTTCACCGACATCCTCATCGACGACCTCACCGACCTGTACAACCAGATCCAAACCGACCGCATCGCCATATAGTCCTGGCCACGCAGCAGCCGGGAATCCCTGCGCCAGGCTTGCGGCGTTGCACACAGCAAACACGAAGTCGCCCCGCAAGGGTCTGCGCGGAGATCGTCGAACTTCCCGGTGAGGCGGCGGGGGAGTGGCAGGCCCCGGGGATGCATCCGGCTACGACCGGGGCCGGCCTCCCAGCACCAAACCCCGGAGACTGGCCGGGCTACTCGCCGGTCTCGCCAGCCCCGGGGTCGCTGGCGTGGTCGCGATCGCCTTCGCGCTGCCGCGTGGCACGCAGTTCGGCTAGCTGCTCGCGAGCTTTGGCGTGGGCGGTGCGTTCCTCATCGAGGGTTGTACGGACGCTGTCGAGGCGGGCTTCGAGGTCGGCGGTGCGTGACCGTTCGCGTTCGAGGTCCTGGCGCGCCTCGGCCAGCTGGCGACGCTCCTCCTCCAGCGCGCCGCGCAAGTCGTCGATCCGGGCTCCCGCCTCCTCGAGTCGCCCGCGAGCGGTGGCGAGCTCGCCGTCGAGCCGGACGTTGTCGACCTCGAGGCGGCTGGCCGCAGCAGCTGAGGTCCGCGCCTGCTCCTCAGCCGTCTGACGGGCCTCATCGGCCCGAGCGCGGGCCAGCTCGGCGTCGCGTCGCTCGCGCTCCGCCTCCGTTGCGTCGCGCCGAGCGGTGTCACGCTCCTCGCCGGCGCGGGTGGCGTCTCGACGCGCTGCGTCGGCGTCGGCGAGCGCTTGGTCGCGCGCGGCCTCGGCGGCCTGTGCCCGCTGCTCCGCCGACTGCTGGGCGGCCTGTGCGGCTTCGGCGGCCGCGGCCGCCTCCGCGCGATGCTCTTCGGAAGCGCGGGCCTCCTCGCGGGCGTCGTCACGCTCGGTCAACGCCACCTCCAGCTGGTCCTCCGCCTCGCGGCGCTGACGATCGGCGATCGCAGCCGCCTCACGCTCGGCGTCGGCGGCGGCCTCGGTGGCGCGGCGGGCGGCTTCGGCGGCGTTGACCTTGGCGTCACGGTCGGCCTTGGCGGCCTCGGCCTCTGAGCGGGCGATGTCCAGTTCCACCTCGGCGCGGTCGAGCAGCTCATCGTCGACGATCTCGGCGATCGTGGTGACGGCGGCGTCGACACTGACGCGGCTGCGGCGTAGCTCGTCGACGGTGGCGCCTACCACGTCGCGCAGCCGCACCGACGGGCCCGTGAAGGGCTGGGACAGCCGCGGGTCGTCCTCGTCGAGTGTGACGCCCGCAGCCTCGGCCTCACGCCGGATGCGTTCGCGGTGGGCGCGCAGGGCATCGTGGCGCACACCGTCGACGTCCCGCTCGCAGTAGATCCGCGGGCGGCCCCCGGGACGGCTCTCAGCGGGGGAGTGGGGACACTCGCTGTTCCAGTGGCCGCCCGGCCAAGCACACCGCGCGGCAGACAGCGTCTGAGCATGCGCCTCGGGGTCGCGTCCGGGCTGATCGCTCATAGGCGGCTCTCCTAGACGAGTTCTGCCGGATTGTTTCATCGCGAGACGTGGAAGTCAACTATGCGACGAAAGTAATGGAAGTAGTGACGAAAGATATAACGATAGGGAAGTACCCCATGGCCGGCGCAACAGAAGCCCGAGCACAGACGCGGTGGGGGACTCCCGCTAGCCGCGCTCCGCAGCTGCGCGAACACGATCGGAAGTCACTCCGAAAATCTCTGACAACGCCGCCCGGTGACGTTCGTCGAGGGCGCGCTCACCACGCTCGATCGCCGCATACAGCGAGCGGGAGACGTCGAGCTTGTCGGCAACCTGACCTTGGGTCAGACCGGCCCATTGGCGCAGGTCGACGAGGGTCGCCTGGTCAGGGTCGACATCCGTCAGCTCGTGCGGTGCGACCCCGAGCAGTGCGGCCAGTCGAACCAACGTCGCTGGCGACGGTGTCCGACCGCCGTGCTCCCAGGCCAGGTAGTTGGTGCGCTCCACACCGAGCAGCTCGGCAACGTGTTCCTGGGTCCACCGGCCCGTGGCGTGACCTGTGCGGGCTCGACGTTCCTCACGTGCGGAGCGCAACCGGCCCGGGTGGAACCCGCGGACGCCCTTCCTCACCATTGCCGGATAGCATACGTGTCGGACCCAGGCGAAAGCGGGCTCTGGCGTGTGGATGCTCGATGACGTCGACGCCGACCAGGTCGAGACGGTGGCCCGAGCATGGGTGGACCGGTTGGGGCTGCGCCCCCGCACCCGGCTGCGCTACCACCGCCACTGGAGCCAGTTCGAAATTCACGCCCGAGACTTGCGCCCGTTGAGTAGCCAGACGCGTGGGAGCTGTGCCCGCGGCAGCGACGCTGGCACACGGCATATCTGGGTTGCAGACCACCCCAGCCGCGAGCAGCTGCTGGAAACGCTCACCCACGAGATCGCTCACGGGTTGATGCCATGGCGGGAAGATCACACCGCCCGATGGCTACAGCTGCATGTGGCCACCCTCGAGGCGTTCACCGGCGCGGCCCACGCAGCCGCGGTCGGTAACGTCGCGGCGGTGCAGTACCACCTTCGGTGAAGCGGGACAATCCTACGGCGAACCGGCCGACTGAGAACGCCGCGCTCTACCTGGAAGCTCCAGGACGGTTCGTAGGCGTCCACGTCACGGCTGGACGTGACCTGGCGTGCACGCAGGGCCACGGCGTCTACGGTCCGGGCTGACCAAAGCGAGATCTGCGACTGTGGAGGGCTTGGTGGGTCGGCTCGTGCTCGTGTTGGTCGCTGTGGCTGCGTTGCTGCCGGCCGTCCCGGCGGTGGCGGCGGACACGTTGCAGATCGTTCAGTTGGCGGTGGGGCAGAACGACGCGGCGTTGTTCGTCGGCCCGTGCGGTGAGGTCGGGATGGTGGATGCCGGTGCCGGTGCCCGCGATGAGGTGCTGGGCTGGCTGGACGCCCGCAACGCGCGCGGCAGGCTGAAATGGGGAGCGGTCTCTCACTACGACCAAGACCACGTCCGTGACATGGAGCATGTCGGCGGGGCTGCTGGGGTGGGGTTGGAGGCGGTGTACGACCGCGGCGGCGACCGGACGGTCAAGGACTCGGACACCTACCGCAGCTACTACGACTGGGTGACCGCTGCCGGGATTCGCCGGCCCGTGGACATCGGTGCGGTGTTCGCCCTGTGTGCGGGCGCCCAGCAGGTGACGTTCACGGTGGTGTCGGCAGGCACCGACGGCACCGCCGCCGACGGGGTGGCGGTATCGGAGGAAAACGACCGGGGCCTGTGCCTGCACGTCGAGTACGGCCAGTTCGACATGGCCACCTGCGGCGACATCAACGGCAGCAACGAAGGGGCCCGCACCGACGTGGAGTCGGCGGTGGCCGACGACATCGGCGACGTCGAGGTCGCCAAGGTCAACCACCACGGGTCACGCTTCTCGTCCAACACCACCTACACCTCGACCCTGTCGGCCCAGGCCGCCATCATCTCGGTGGGCGCCAACAGTCACGGGCATCCCACCGGCGAGGCGATCAGCCGACTCAACCTGGCCGGCACGGCCCTGTTCCAGACCCAGTCACCCAACGGCGCCGTGGTGGATGGGGACGTGACCGTCACCGTCCAGGGCGACCTGGTGGCGATCTCGACGTCCGGGCGGCCCCACCATCTGCGGTTCCGTGTGGACGAGGCCGGCGGTCACGCCGGGCACGACGGGGTCGCCCGCCACGCCGGAGCCGACCGGATCGCCACCGCAATCGCGGTGTCCCAGGCTGCGTTCCCGAGAGCCGACACGGTGGTGTTGGCCCGGGCGGGGGACTTCCCCGACGCGCTGTCGGGCGCGCCGCTGGCCGCGTCGCTGGCCGCACCGGTCCTGCTCACCGCCCAGTCGGCGCTGGTCGACGAGATCGCCGGCGAGATCCGCCGCCTCAACCCCCACACCATCGTGCTGCTGGGCGGCACCGCCGCGCTGTCACCCGCGGTCGAAGACCGTGCCCGACAGCTGGCGCCCACCGTGGCCCGCATCGGGGGGGCCAACCGGTGGGAGACCGCCGCGCTGATCGCCAAGCAGACCTCTGGGGGTACGACCGACGTGGCCTACCTTGCCGCCGGCGACAACTTCCCCGACGCGGTGTCGGTGTCGGGTCTGGCAGCCATGCAGCACCGTCCGATTCTGCTCACCGGCCCCCACGACGTGCCCGACGCCACCATGCGCGCCGTTGCCGACCTGAAGGTCAACACGGTCATCCCCGTCGGGGGGCCGGCGGCTATCGGCGAGGCGGCGCTGGATGAGCTGCGCGCCGCCGGCGTGGCGGTCGCCGGCCGGCTGGCCGGCGCCAACCGGTTCGAAACGTCCCACGCCGTCGGTCAAGCGTCGATCGCCGCGGGGGGATCACCCGATCACGTGTGGATCGCCACCGGCGGGGCGTTCCCCGACGCGCTGTCTGCCGGGCCGGCCGTGGCCGCAACCGGCGGGATCCTGGCGCTTAGCCCCACCGACAGCATGGACATCGATGGCACCACCCGCGACGCCGCCGGGCTGCTCGAAACCCTCGGGTGCCGGATCCGGTCGGTGTCGCTGGTCGGGGGCCCCGCCGCGCTCACGGACAACGTGCAGGCTCAGGCCGACCGATCCCGCGACGGCACCTGCGACCCGCCCGCAGCCGACAACGGCGCCCGGGCCGCGCCGCTGGCGATCACCCAGATCGTGGCCGACCCCGACGGTGACGACGTCGCCTTCGACGGCGGCGAGTACATCGCCGTGCGAAACGACGGCACTTCTGCTGTCTCGATGGACGGTTGGACCGTCCGTGACCAAGCCGGCCACGTCCTGGCCTGGTGCCCGATCACCGTCAACCCCGGCCAGACCGCGCGGCTGTACACCGGGCCCGGCAACGACGGGGCCGACCATTGCCACGCCGGGCGCGGCACCGCCGTATGGAACAACACCGGCGACACCGCCCAGCTCATCGCTCCCGACGGCACCATCGTGGACACCTTTTCTTACTGAACCCCTGCCGGGAGAGCACGACGGCGCGTGCCCGGACCACTGGACGCTGACGCCTGCCCAGCTCTTACCGCCGCCCGACGTTGTTGCCGCCCCAGCCGAGTCGCAGCCGCCAGGTAGCGCCGGCGCGACAACAGGCTTACGCCGAAGTTCGACACGAGCTGGCGTTACAGCTTTCTCGCATGCTAGCAATGACGCATTCCGTATAGACGTATGGTTGGCAAGCGAGCGAGACAGTACGGTTCACCCGAGCGAGGAGACTGGGATGGCAGGTCACGAAGCCTTAGAGCTCGTTCCCCTTGCTACTCGGGTCACCGATCCTCTCCGACGTGCCGTCAAGGCGCGTGCTGCTCTAGAAGGCCGTTCCGTCCAGGACCTGGTGACACAGGCCTTGGAGGAGTATCTCGAGAACCACAAGGCGCCGGAGCAGGTGGCACCGTGAAGCGGCTTCTGCCGTCACAGGCAATCCATATTCCGTGCCCACCATCCAACACCCGTCGTGGAGAAGCTGTGCTAGACGATGAGATCGTGCCGGAGCACGAGCGGCACAGCGCGATCACCAGCCAGTCCATCGGCGTGCCTGAGCTCGAGACGCTCCTCGACGTCGTTCCCGCGGATGCGGATGAAGTCGCCTACGGGTCCGCGATCGTCGACGACAACGTCCTCGGGTTGAAGACCGCCACGTCGCGCGAGTGGCGGTTCAAGACCCTGCGGCGCCTTTACCTCCTCACCCCCGAGTCCGTCTTGTTCCGCGCTCTACGCGACTTGTGGGCCGGGGACCCAGAAGCTCACCCCCTGCTGGCGTGCTCGTGCGCCATGACTCAGGACACGGTCTTCCGAGCGACCGCCGCGTTAGTGCGTGACATGCCGATCGGAGAGGAGGCCTCCTCCACCGACTTCATCGAACCCATCGAGAAGCAGTTCCCAGGGGCGTACCAGGAGTCCACGATCGCGACCATCGCGAAGAAGGCCTACGCCTCGTGGGCACAGACAGGACACTTCGGGGAGCCGAGCGCAGGCGTGCGTATCCGCAAGCGAACGACGTGCTGCCCCGAGAACGTCGCCTACGCGCTGCTGATCGGCCACCTGGAAGGGGCCCGCGGCGAGGCGCTGTTCGAGACGCTGTGGACCGACATCCTCGATCACCCACGATCACATCTCTTCGACCTGGCGTTCATGGCATCCCAGCGGGGGATGATCGAGTTCCGCAACGCCGGTGGCGTTGTGGAAGTTGGGTTCCGACAGCTCCTGCGGCCGATGGAGGGCCAGCTGCTGTGAGCTACGTCGACGATCTCATCGAGTCCTACCGGAAGTTCGTGGACCTTCCGTGGCCGGACAGCGTCGCGCCTCCTCAACGGGTGTGGATGGCCATTTACCCGCCGCTGTACGAGCGTCGGGTCCGGCTCAACCTCCAGGAGTTCGCCAACGCCACGATCAAGGCGGGCCACTCCTGGGGCTGCATCGACATCACCACGTCGTTCGAGCGGTGGATGGCCGGTCACGAGTACGCCGAGTCCTACTTCGAAGAGCCCGACCTGCTCGGGACCGCTCTGCCGGCGTTCTTCTCGGCCCTCGTCAACGAGGTCCGAGAACAGCTCGAGGAGCATGACGACCCGAACGGTGTCGTCGCGCTGCTCGGGGCCGGGACGATGTTCGGGCTCGGGGACAGCGTTCGGGTGTCGGCGCTCGTCAACGAGATCAACGCCTCGATCGCCGGTCGGCTGCTGGTTTTCTTCCCAGGCCAGTACGAGCACAACAACTACCGGTTGCTCGACGCGAAGGACGGCTGGAACTACCTCGCAGTACCGATCACCACCGAGGGGGCGACGCGGTGACGAAGAACAAGGAACTCTTCGTTCAGGATCCCATGCAGACGAAGATCCCCAACGATGGGGTCTCCAAGGTGGTGCGACCTGAGACACAGCAGCAGTGGGAGGTCCTCGAATGGGAGCTCCGCAGCTTCGTCTGTGAGGGCGAGTACGCACGCGGTCTCGAGCGGATCCTGGACAGCTTCCTGCGGAACCTCGGGCAGGCGCAGCAGCCCGCCGTTTGGGTCAGCGGCTTCTATGGCAGCGGCAAGTCGCACCTCTGCCGCGTGCTGGAGTACTTGTGGCGGGATGTGACACTCCCTTCAGGGGAGTCCGCACGTAGTGTGGTCAACCTGCCCCACGAGATCGACGCGCACTTCCGGGAGCTGTCCACCGAAGGGAAGCGCCAAGGCGGGCTGTGGTCCGCGGCGGGAACGCTCGGGGCCGGGAAGTCGCAGGCCGTTCGGCTCGCCTTCCTGTCCGTTCTGTTCGACGGTGCCGGCCTTCCCCAGCAGTACCCGCACGCGCGATTCGCCATCTGGGCCAAGGACAACGGCTACCTCGACAGGGTGGTGGCGGCGGTCGAGGCCGAGGGCAAGTCGTTCGAGCACGAGGTCCACAACCTCTACGTCTCACCGATCATCGCCAAGGCGCTCCTGGAGGAGGACCCCACACTGGGGGAGTCCGTCAAGGACGTCCGCGGGCTCCTCCAGGCACAGTTCCCAGCGCGCATCGAGGACATCAGCGACGAGGAGATGTTCGAGGCCATCGAGGACGTACTGCGGCTGCAGTCCGACACCGAAGGTCGCTACCCGCTGACGTTGATCGTCCTGGACGAGATGCAGCAGTACCTGGGCGACGACAACACCAAGACGCTCGCGGTGCAGAACATCGTCGAGGGGGTCACGGCACGGTTCGACAATGCCGTGATCTTCGTCGGGACCGGTCAGTCGGCGATGGGAGGCACCCCGACGCTCCAGAAGCTCACGGACCGGTTCCCCGTCCACGTTCACCTCTCCGACAAGGACGTCGAAACCGTCGTCCGCCAGGTCATTCTCCGCAAGAAGCCCGATCGTCGCGCCGAGCTCGAGAGCGTCCTTGAGGACGTGTCCGGGGAGATCGACCGGCACCTCGGCGGAACCAAGATCGCCCCCGTCACCGCCGACAAGCAGGACCTCGTCGCTGACTACCCGCTCCTGCCTACGAGGCGTCGCTTCTGGGAACTCGCACTGCGTGCGCTCGACAAGGCCGGCAAGGCCGGGGTCCTGCGAACCCAGCTACGGATCGTCCACGAAGCTACGAGGGAGGTGGCGGAGGAACCCGCCGGCTACGTCGTGGGCGCCGACTTCCTCTACCACCAGCAGGCACCCACGTTGCAGCAGAGCGGTGAGCTGCTCAAAGAGATCAGCGAATCCATCCTCGCGCTGAAGGACGAGGGTGGGCCCGCCGGCGAGCTGAAGTCCCGGATCTGCGCACTGGTGTTCCTCATCACCGAGATCCCGGCCCAGATGATCGGCACGGGTGACACCGGGCTGCGAGCTACCGCGCCGTACATCGCCGACCTACTGGTGGAGGACCTGCCGCACGGGGGGGCGCAGATCCGCAAGCGCGTCCCCGAGCTGCTCGATGAGCTGACCGAAGCGGGTCGGCTCATGCGGATCGACGACGAGTACCGGCTGCAGACCGAAGAAGGAGCGGAGTGGGAGAAGGACTACCGGACCCGGCTGACCGCAACCCGCGACGAGCCGGGCAAGCTCGCCACGCTCCGCAACGAGCGCCTGCTCCGCGCCGTCGACGAGGCACTTGTGGGACTTCGCCTGACCCATGGGCAGAGCAAGACGCACCGGAAGGTGGTCCCCCACTACGGCACCGATGAGCCGACCGCGGACGAGGGCGACATCCCCGTGTGGGTCCGCGACGAATGGACGGTCACGGAGTCGGCCGTCAAGAACGCGGCCGCACAAGCCGGCGACGCCGACCCGGTGGTCCACGTCCTGCTCCCCAAACGCGATGCCGAGACGATCAAGGACGCACTGGCGTCGTACGCCGCCGCCCAGGAGACGCTGCACTCGAAGCCGACCCCGCAGACGGATGAGGGCAAGCAGGCGCAACGGGCGATGAAGGGCCGTGTCGCCGCCGAAGAGGACAGGCTGACCAGCCTCTTCCAGGAGGTCGTCGCCAACGCTCGCGTCTACCAGGGGGGCGGCAACGAGGTGAACGCGCCGACCCTCCGAGAAGCCGTCGAGATCGCCGCGCAGCGATCGCTGGTGCGGCTCTTTCCGAAGTTCGACGTAGCCGACGACGCGAACTGGGGCAAGGTCGTTAACAAGGCGCGCGACGGCGCGCCCGACGCACTCCAGGCCGTCGGCTACGCCGGTGAGGTCCCGGCCCATCCCGTCTGCAAGGAGGTCCTGGCAGCCATCAGCGCCGCAGGAACCAAGGGCACCGAGATCCGGGCACGGTTCTCAAGTCCACCGTACGGCTGGGACGAGAACGCCGTCCGCGGCGCGCTCATGGTGCTGCTCGCAACACGCCACATCCGCGCCGCGCAGGACGGCGTCGCCCTGAGCGGACCGAAACAGCTCGAACCACGCCAGATCGGCAAGACGACCTTCTACAAGGAAGAGGAACCGCCGACGACGTCCCAGCGGATGGCCGTCCGGGGACTGCTCGCTACGGCCGATATCCCGTACGAGAACAGCCAGGAGCAGACCCAGATCCCAGCCCTTCTGCAGAAGCTGCTCGACCTGGCGTCCGACGCCGGAGGAGCTCCTCCACTTCCCGAGCCGCCGGACACCTCCCACATCGAGGCGCTGCAGTCGTTGGCTGGCAACCAGCAGTTCCGCGAAGTGGCCGACGACCACGAACAGCTGAAGAAGAACCTCAACGACTGGCGCGCCGCGGCCCGTCGCCGTGAGGAACGCCAGAAGGAGTGGGCCGCGCTCGAAGCCCTCCTCCATCACGGAAGAGAGCTCGACGTCACGGCCGAGATCGCCGCCCAGCAGGACGCGATCAGAGACGACCGCCAGCTGCTCGACGATCCCGACCCCGTCCGACCCCTCCTAGATGCGATCACGGATCCACTTCGCGAGGCCGTCACCGCAGCGGCGGAACAACTTCGCTCGCATCACGACGAGGTGATCGCCGACCTTGAGGCGTCCGACGAGTGGCGGCACCTGGGAGACGACGACTGGGCGGAAATCATCGCCGAAGTGGGACTCCAGCGGCCCGGCGACATCGACGTCTCCACGCAGGACAAGCTGCTGGCCGTTCTCAACGACGCACCATTGAGTAGCTGGAAGGACCGCACCGAGGTCGTTCGCGCACGCGCCAAGCGCGCCCGCGAGCTGGCCGCCAAGAAGCTCGAACCGGAGGCGGTTCGCGTCACACTGGACTCCGCAACGCTGAAGAGCAAGGACGACGCCAACTCCTACATCGCCGACGTCCGTCAGCGGATCATGCAACACATCGACGACGGCCACACCGTCATCATCTGAGTACCGGGGACAGTCCGATGCGAGCACTCTCCAGCGACCTTCGACGGCAACTCGAGTCGGCGGTGTTGGCCGGGCGTGGTGCTGCTGAGGTCGGGGTGCGGGCCGCGATGCAGCGGCTCGGACTGCCTGACCAGCCCAAGCCGTCGTACCTGGATGAGCGCGAGGCGCGTCTGCGTAAGGCGCTACTTGCGAAGCGCCGTCAGCTGGGTGGCGACTTCGAGGTGCTGGTGTGGGAGGCCGCCTACGAGCAGTGGCACCGGCTGCTGTTCGCACGGTTCTTGGCCGAGAATGGGTTGTTGCGGCACCCGGAGTTCGACGCGCCGGTGACGCTGGCGGAGTGTGAGGAGCTGGCCGAGGAGCTGGCCGAGCCGGACGGCTGGTCGGTGGCGGCGCGGTTCGCGGCGGAGATCCTGCCGGGGATCTTCCGGCTGGAGGACCCGTGTGTGCAGCTGCGGTTAGCACCGGAGCATCGGGTGGGGTTGGAGAGGATTGTTGAGGGAGTGCCGGTCGAGGTGTTCGCGGCGGACGATAGTCTGGGGTGGGTCTACCAGTACTGGCAGTCGGAGCGGAAGGACCAGGTCAACACGTCCGAAGTGAAGATCGGGGGGGCGGACCTTGGGCCGCTGACGCAGTTGTTCACCGAGAACTACATGGTGCGGTGCCTATTAGAGAACTCTCTGGGAGCGTGGTGGGCGGCCCGGCATCCGGACTCTCCACTGGTCAAGGAGTTCGAGTTCCTCCGGTTCGACGACGACGGCCAGCCAGCAGCCGGCAGCTTCGACGGGTGGCCGGACACGGTCGCCGAAGTGACAGTGATGGACCCGTGTTGCGGCTCGGGACATTTCTTGGTCGAAGCGTTCGGGATGCTGCGGCGCATGCGCGCCGAGGAAGAAGAGCTAGGTCCGGTCGCGGCGCAGGATGCGGTGCTGGCTGACAACTTGTTCGGGTTGGAGCTGGACCCGCGGTGTGTACAGATCGCGATGTTCGCGGTCGCGTTGGCGGCGTGGAAGCAAGGTGGCGGCTGGCGGCGGCTGCCGACCCCGAACATCGCCTGCTCGGGTATCCCTGCCAAGGCGCCCCTAGAGGAGTGGACAGCGCTAGCGGACGGTGACGAGCGGCTCCAACGGGCGTTGGAGCGGCTTCACGCTCTGTTCAAAGATGCTGACACCCTGGGGAGCCTGATCGACCCCCGGCGCGTCGCCGAGATGGCCAATGCCGCCGGCCTGCAGCGATCGTTCCAGGACGTGGACTTCGACGAGGTCGCTCCGCTGCTGGAGAAGGCCGCCGCCCGAGAAACCGACGATCCCGCCACCGCCGTCCTCGGAGCGGATGCGGCCGGAATCGCCCGCGCCGCGAGCCTTTTGTCACGCTCATACACGTTGATTGCCACCAACCCCCCATACCTAGGGCGAGGGTCACATGGCGAGCTGCTTCAGCAGCATCTAGACCGCAACTATCCGGCAGGTGCCGATGAACTCGGAGCTGCGTTCTTCCTGCGTTCGCTCGACCTTCTGACGCTAAACGGTTCCGCATCGGCAGTCCTCCCCCAGAATCTCTTGTATCTCAAGGCCCACTCATCTTTGCGTTCGCGCCTTCGCGATCTCGATCTTTCCATGATTGCGCGGCTCGGCGCGGGCGCCTTTGGCTCGATCAGTGGGCAGGTCGTCCAAGTCGCTCTCGTAATCGCCTCGCTGCTCATTCCTGAAAGTGGCTCCCGAATCGCTTGGATCGAAGCAAGAGAGGAACCGTCACCGCCACGCAAGGCGCGGCGGCTCGCCACTGGGAACCCCGTCCGCGTACAGCTTCAGCAACCTGACAAGGAAATGCCATTTTCTCCTATACAGCGGGCCGGTCTCAGCCAGCTCTCAGACTTTGGTAGGGCCTGGCAGGGACTTGTGACGGGGGATACAAACCGCTACGTCCTCAACTTCTGGGAGGTAACTACGGATCCAGATGTTTGGCAGAAGTATGTGATCGCCCCCGACTTCACCGCTCCTTACCGGGGCCGTACGTCCCTCCTGAGGTGGGAACGTGGGAGGGGGGCGCTGGTGAAGTCAGGGAAGGCTCACAATTTCAACCCTGAACGGGTGCTGGACCGCCGAGGCGTGTTGATTGCTCAGAGCGGAAGCTTGTCTTCCACAATCTACGATGGGGAACCCTTCAATGATGCCTCGTGTCCTCTCATCCCAAAGTCTGATGACGACTTGCCAGCGCTCTGGGCGTACTGTTCTTCGGATGAATATGCGGAAGCCATCCGGTCAATCAACCAATCGATAGTTGTTCGACCTGGTTACCTCACCGCGGTGCCGTTCGACGTGGAGCGGTGGCGTGCGGTTGCGACGGAGGAGTTCCCGGACGGTCTGCCCGAACCGTGGTCGGATGACCCGACCCAGTGGTTGTTCGAAGGGCGTCCGGAGGTGGCGACGGAACCGTTGCAGGTCGCTGTCGGCAGGCTGGTGGGGTACCGGTGGCCGGAGCAGCCCGGCGAGGACGACCTCGACGAGTTCTCGGATGCCGACGGGATTGTGTGCCTGCCTCCGGTGGGTGGGGAGCTCCCGGCCGCGGATCGGCTCACCGCGTTGCTGGCCGGGGCATACGGCGATCAGTGGTCACCGGCGCTACTACGGAAGCTGTTGGAGCAAGCGGGCTCGAAAAAGAAGAGATTGGCGGGTTGGCTCCGGGACGACTTCTTCAAGCATCACTGCAAGGTGTTCGACAACCGGCCGTTCGTCTGGCAAATCGCGGATGGGCGTAAGGATGGGTTCTCGGCGCTGGTGAACTACCACGGGTTGAATCGGTCCGGTCTGGAGAAGCTTACCTACACATACCTGGGTGATTGGCTGGAGCGCCAGCGTGCTGACGCGGCCGAGGATGTGGCTGGAGCGGACGTTCGGTTGGGGGCAGCGCGGAAGTTGAAGGACAAGCTCGAGCGGATCCTGGAGGGTGAGCCGCCGTTCGACATCTACGTGCGGTGGAAGCCGCTGCCCGAGCAGCCGATCGGTTGGGACCCGGACCTCGATGACGGGGTGCGGTTGAACATCCGCCCGTTCGTCGAAGCCGATGTGTTGGCAGGCCCGTCGTCGGTGCCGCGGGTGCATTGGAGGAAGGATCGGGGCAAGAACCCAGACGGGTCCGACCGGCGCAACGACCTGCACTACACCATCGCCGAGAAGCAACAAGCACGCCAGAAGGCCGGCAAGGCATGACCGAAATCCTCCTCGACCAGATCGAGACCCACCTCCAGCAGGCGTTGACCTACAACGAGAACGCGGAGGTGGCTCCCGTGGCCCTGCTATGGCCCGACGGGGACGAGCAGTTCGTCGAGACCGTCGATGCGCTGCGCGATCGTCTGCCGTTGCTCACGCTTGGCGACCTCGACGAAGACATGCGGCGAGGGCCTTCCTACTGGCTCAGGTGTGCAGTGGCAGGGACGGTGGAGGTCGACCGCCCTGAAGGGGTGCCCGTCGTCTACTTGCCAGGCGTCCGCAGAGAAGATCTGCGTGCGATCGAGGACTGCCCCCGAGAACTCGCGCCGATTGCGGAGCTCCAGTACCGAGGGCAGTGGTTCGCGCATCCCAACGGCAGGGACTGGACCGTTCGAGGCTTGCTCTCGAACCGTGAACGTGGGCTCGGCCTCCAGCTGGCTGGCGACGCCGCGACCGGTGACGCACTCCTCAATGCATTCGAACAGCTCCTCGCACTTCCGAGTCGGCGGCTCGCAGCCCAGTACATCGATGCCGAGTTCCTCCACCGGCTGCTCAACCCCGACCCGGTGGCGCGCCTCCTGGAGTGGCTCGATGACCCCACAGGTTTCCAACAGCGGCTCGGCACCAGGGAGTGGAAGGCGTTCGTTGGCCTAGGCCAGAGCGAGTTCGACTTCGACCCTGGGGCGGAAGGCGAGATTACCGGCGGCCGCCTCCTTGGTGAGCGTCGAGGGCGATGGTCGGAGGTGTGGAGCCGCTTCGAGCAGAGCCCTGAGCGCTACAGCGGTATCGAGGCGCGTCTACGCAAAGGAAAGCCCACGGACCAGCTGTTCGCTGGCCAGCCGGGTGCGTGGCCACAGGACAACGAGGAAGCGGAGACCAGGCTCCGCCTTGCACTCCAGGATCTTGCCGAGGTCCCCGCCAGCGATGCGCGAGAAGCAATCGACAAACTCTGGAACGAGCACCGCGACCGGCGCAACTGGGTCTGGGCCAAGCTCGACCAGGCCCCGCTTGCTTTCGCGCTGGAACAGCTGCACCGACTCGGGCAAGCCACAAGTTCCGCTGTGACCGGGGACGTCGACGTCCTCGCCAACGCCTACGCTGACGACGGCTGGAAGGCTGACGATGCGCTTATAGCGGCCCTTCAGGCCGCGACGGGCGCATCGGACCGCGAGGCGGTGGTGGCGGCCGCCAACGCGATCTACCGGCCCTGGGTCGACGCGAGCGCGCGTGCACTCCAACGCGCGATCGGTCCACTCGCGAACTCGGGCACCTACAGCCCGGGACCCAGTGCTTCGACCGACCCGGGGACCGTGACGGTGTTCGTCGACGGTCTGCGGCTTGACCTCGCTCACCGGTTAGGCGAACGTCTGGGCGGCCTGGACGTGCTGATCGAGATCGCCTTGGCGGCGCTTCCCACCGTGACCGAGACCGCGAAGCCCGTCCTGACACCCGTACCGGCGGGAAGTCTCGCGCCCGGCAAGGATCTCGGGCCGGTTCGGGCGAGTAGCGGGGCCAAGGCCACCATCAACGTCCTTCGTGGCTTCATGGCCGAGGCGGGCGTCCATGTCCTTCGAGGTGCCGAGACCGGCGACCCATCCGGGACCGCCTGGACCGAAACCGCGGACATCGACAAGCGCGGGCACGACTTCGGCGTGACCTTCGTCGACGAGCTCGACCGAGAGCTCGATGACATCGCCAAGCGCGTCAAGACGCTGCTCGATGCCGGGTGGGAACAGGTCGACGTGGTCACCGACCACGGCTGGCTGCTCCTGCCTGGGGGGACGGAGAGGGTAGATCTGCCGGCGGCGACGGTGGAGGTCAAGAAGGGCAGGTGCGCCCGCTTGAAGGACGGCGCAGATGTCTCGGTGCCGACCGTCCCATGGCACTGGGACAGCAACGTTCGCATCGCCCTTGCCCCGGGTACGAGCTGCTTTCAAGAGAGCAAGGGGTACGAGCACGGGGGCGTGAGCCTGCAGGAGTGCGTTGTCCCGCGGCTCTCCGTCCGGCCTGGAGCTGTTCAGACGACGACCGGCGGCGCGGCGATCACGAAGGTCAAGTGGCTGGGCCTGATGTGCCGCGTCGAGTACGAGAACATCGCCCCCGGCGCCAAGGTCGACATCCGTGGCCGACCCGCGGATCCCAGCACGAGCGTCGCCGAGACCGTCAAGGAGACCATCGGGTCCGGACGCCAGTCCCTCCACATCCCAGACGAGGAACTCGAGGGCGAGCCGGCGTACGTCGTGGTCGTCGCGGACGACGGCAGCATCCTAGCCCAACGTGATGTGGTGATCGGAGCCAACCGATGATGGCGCTCGACGACCTCGACCAGCTTGCGGCACGTGTCTTCGAGGGCTACCTCGTCAAGAAGGACCTCGCCCAACAGTTCCGCGGTCAGTACCCCGTACCGACCTACGTCGGCGAGTTCCTCCTCGGGCGTTACTGCGCCACCACCGACCCGAACGAGATCGCCGAGGGGCTGGAGATCGTGCGGCGGTCGATGAGCGAACGCACCGTCCGGCCAGGCGAGGAGGAGCTGTTCAAGTCGCGGGCGCGGGAGAAGGGCGCGATCAAGATCATCGATCTCCTCCGCGCGCGCCTCCACGCGTCGTCCGACAGTTACAAGGCCGAGCTGCCAAGCCTGCAGCTGAAGAACATCCACATCTCCGCGGACCTGGTCAACCAGCACGATCGCATGCTGACGGGCGGGTTCTACGCAGAGGTCACCCTCAACTACATGGCGGCCTTCGCGCGCGAGGATCGGGACTCACCGTTCATCATCGACTCCATCCGGCCGATCCAGATGTCCACTCGCGATGCGCTGCTGACGTTCATCGAGGGGCGCAGAGAGTTCACGTTGGAGCAGTGGCGCCATCTGCTGTTGCGCAGCGTGGGGTTCGAGCCAGCAAAGCTGACCGCCCGCCAACAGGACATCCTGCTGTGCCGGATGGTCCCGTTCGTCGTTAACAACTACAACATGGTGGAGCTCGGACCGCGGGGGTCCGGCAAGTCCCATCTTTTCCAGCAGATCTCACCCTACTCGCACCTCGTCTCGGGGGGTCGGGCGAGTGTCGCCAACATGTTCGTCCACCTCGGCACCGGCAAGCGCGGTCTCGTCGCGCAGTACGACGTCGTCTGCTTCGACGAAGTGTCCGGTGTCCAGTTCGACTCCAAAGAAGGGGTGAACATCCTCAAGGGCTACATGGAGTCGGGGGAGTTCAGCCGTGGTCGCGAGTCGATCAAGGCCACCGGCGGAATCGTCATGGTGGGGAACTTCGACGTCGACGTGGAGGACCAGCTGCGCAAGGGTCACCTCCTCGAGTCGTTGCCCAAGGAGATGCGTGACGACACCGCGTTCATGGATCGCCTGCACGCCTACCTGCCCGGTTGGGACGTCCCCAAGCTCGGCCCGGCGTACTTCACCGACCACTTCGGTTTCGTCAGTGACTTCCTCGCTGAGTGCTGGACGCACCTGCGCAACACGAGCCGGCTCGACGCGATCCGGGGCCGTGTTGAATGGGGCAGTCACCTCTCGGGCCGCGACCGCAAGGCTGCGGAGAATACGATGAACGGCCTCCTGAAGCTGCTCTACCCGGATCCGGAGACCGAGGTCCCCGCCGAGTTCCTGGACTGGGCCGCCCGCCTCGCCGTCGAGCTTCGCCGGCGCGTCAAGGAACAACAGGCGTTCATCGGAGAGGCCGAGTTCGGCAACGTCGACCTTTCCTACTCCGTCGACGGCGGGCCACAGAACGTCGTCGTCTGCGACGAGTCGCTCCGTTACCGGCGCGCGGCCCGCGACTCGGTGTCGCAGGCAGACGAAGAGCCCTCGCTCCCAGCGCCGGATCCCCAAGAGGTTGCCACATCCGCAGCCACCGTCTCACGTGCCTACGACGTCGGGGACGCGGTCGCCGCCCGGTTCGAAGTTGAGGCGGTCTTGGGCAGCGGCGGGTTCTCGCGCGTCTACAAGGTCCGCGACCGGGTGGAAGACGTCCCACGAGCGCTCAAGCTGTTCGAAAGCGCGGCCGGTTACGACGCCGTCCGTCGCGAGATCAACGCGTTGAGGAGGGTGAACCACCCTCACGTCGTGGAGGTGATCTGGGCCGACAAGACCCCGGAGGGCGAGTGGTACCTCATCATGGAGTTCGTCGAGGGGGACCTGCTCACCGAGTACGCATCCGGCGAGAAGCACCTCCGAGACCGTGAGGCCGTCGACCTTGCCCTCGACATCCTCGACGCGCTCGTGGCGATCCACCCGGACTCCTCGAGACTCGAGGAACTGGAAGAGAAGCGTCGCGACGGCGAACTCTCCCCGGACGAGTACTACGAGAAGCAGGAACTGCACGACCAAGGACTGGTACACCGCGACATCAAGCCCCAGAACATCGTGCTGACGCGGTCGGGCGCCAAACTGCTCGACTTCAACATCGCGTCGCGCGTCGGTGATCCGGTCCGGACCGTCTCAGGCACGCCCCCGTACCAGCCGCCCGACGTCGACTACACCCGCTGGGACGTCTCCACGGACCTCTTCGCTGTGGGCGTCACCCTGTACGAGCTGCTCTGCAACGGCCAGCACCCGTATCCGGGCGGGCAGCCCATGACAGGTGAGCAGGTACGCGACCCACGGGGCACCAGGCCCGAGCTCGACGCCAAGCTCGCCGAGTTCCTCGTCCGCGCTTGCGCCCCCTACCGGGAGGACCGGTTCGCCACCGCAGCTCAAATGAAGAGTGAGCTTGAGGTCATCAGGACCGAGATGTAGAGGCAGGGGCGGGCATGCGGCGACGGTGATTTCCAACGCGGCGAGGGCAGCGACGCGCCAGCCCGGCGTCGACTGTGCTTACCAATCGGCCTCTCGAGCCATCGCGGCCTGGAACTCAGCGATGTTCTCCAGGGCCGACATCACACCCCCGGACAGAAGGTTGAACGCTGACCGGAAGTGCTCGTGCATCGCGACGATGTCTACGTGAGCCTGGAGATCATCCGGCTTGGAGAGAAGCGGCCGGGGTGCGTCCACGAATGTCCCATTAGCAGCCCTCACCTTGGCGTACCTAAATGTTTCGCCAGTGGGATCGAGTTCGTGAATCGATATGAGAGCACTGTGAGTTTCCGGCGGCAGCTTCTCCTCGCCGAGCCGAGTCAGGAGCCCATCCAAGCGGGTCGTAAGCCGATGAAGATTGTGCCTGGCTTCCCGCGCCAACCAGTCGTCGATGGCAGCGCGGTCAACCTTCGCATCGCGGTGGCCCTCGGCACGGAGTCGGGCTCCGCACTCTCGTATTGCAGCCTTGAGGACGAGTTCAAGGGCGTGCCTATGGTTGAACACCAGTGGTTCGAATAGCAGGTCGTTTGGGCCACGGTGGACCCAGTGCTCGACGATCAGATCAGCGGCGTCAGCGAAGCCGAGGGCGATCGCATGGTCATCGTGCCGTTCGACTACGGCGTTCAGGCGCCAGTTGCCAGCCGGCCCAACGGGTCCGAACACTCTCGGCTTCGTCATTTTCGGAGTATTCCCTCCTGTGAAGCGGTAGCTAGGTGAGCGGCCGACGTCAGGGTCGTTGACTGCACGACGGCGCCGACCGCAGCGCCTCCCGCGCTGCGGTACTTCCGGGAACCTTTGCCGTTAGATGAATGAAGAGGCCAGGAGCCCAGCCGCACTTCCGCTCTGGCGGTGCGCTGACACCGATTCCGGCCCCATTTTGGCTTGAAACATCACCTCTCATGGTTGGCTGGTGGCCCGAGGCCGAGCCCGCGGTGTTAAAGACAAGGTTGCGTGACGTCATGCTGTCTCTGGCGGCGCCATCCGATCCGACAAGGATACGGAATCGGAAGTAGCAAGGCGGAAGTGCGCGTGCTGCTGCCTGCAGCCCGGAGGTCCTCGTTCCTCTTACACTCACCTCATGTTGCGTCCTGGAAGCTGCGTCGTACCCGCGGGTGGAAGTCCCGACCGGGTAGACACCGGAGTGCCCGGCAGCAGGCCCCAGTTTGTCGTCGAGAGGCGGCAGGCCGAGCGGGGTGTCGAAAGCCTCTTTGGAGGGAGCGGGCACGCGGGCCGTAGCGTGAAGCGAATCCTGCAGCCTCGTCAGAGAAACAATGGGGAAGCCGAGCCGCTCATGTCACGGCGAAGGCCATGTCCCGCAGGCCCGGTTCCGCGGTCAGCCTGTGGGATTCCTCCGGGGTACGGGGAGCGGCACGTGTGCAAGGGACGGCGCGGAACAGGAGAGGCCCGTCTGCCTGGCCTACGTCGGGCGAAGACCGATGCGATAAGCCGATGGTGAAACGCAGCGGAGGGCAGCGGGAGTCCGACGGGGTCGTAGTACCGCTACGAGCCGGGGGACAACACAACCCCCGGTCAGGGAAGGGCCCTGACTTTGGTCACGTGAGCGACGCGGGTACGCGCAAGGGCATGGCCGGGACCGCCCGGTCCAACCACCCCGGCTCGGATAACCGGGTCGAACTTCATCAGTTGGCGCCGGTGGACAACGTGCGACGCCTGCAACGCAAGCTATGGGCTGCGGCCAAGCAGTCCCCGGAGCGGCGTTTCCCGACCGGCGCTGGCATCCACGCGACGGAGTGCTGGTCCGCTACGCGGACGACTTCGTCGTGATGTGCCGCAACCAGGCGCAGGCCGAGTCCGCGCTGGCAAGGCCCGGGCCATCCTGGCCGGGCAGGGTCTGGAGCTTCATCCGGAGAAGACGAAGGTCGTTGACCTACGGGAAGGCACCGACGGGTTCAACTTCCTGGGCTGCCACTTCCATGCTCGTGTGTCGGGTCGGCTGCTGGAGCGCGGCATCCGCCGCTACTACCTGCACCGGTGGCCCTCACAACGGTCGATGAAGCGCGCACGCGCCAGGATCAGAGCCCTCACCGGCCGCAACCGAGCCCACCAGGACATCCGGGACGTGATCGCGCTGATCAACCCGATCCTGCGTGGGTGGGGCAACTACTTCCGCACCGGAAACGCCTCGAAGAAGTTCAACCAGCTCGATGGCTACGTCTGGCGGCGGCTGCGACGGCTCATGGTGGCTCGTTACGGTCGCAACCTGCACGCCGGTCGGGCTGACGCCTGGACTCGCGAGTGGGTTCGAGGAACACGGGCTGCACCGCCTCCGAGGCACCGTCCGCTATCCGGGAGCTGCGTAACCATGCCAAGAAGACCATCGGTAAGCCGTGTGCGGGAGAACCGCACGCACGGATTGAAAGGGGAAAGCGGAAACGGGCCCTCATGGGCACCGCGCCGCTGACTACCAATGGATCCGGGCCCTGACGCTGTTGAGCGACGGGATCAGCTAGTTCGCGAGGCTTGCCGACAGGCAGGTCTACGGCTCGCTGCTTCGACGACTCCAGACACCGCCCTGATCGCCACCGGCGAAATCCTCTTCTGGGTCGTAGCGGCTGACGACAGCATGTTGAGATCTCGCCCCGGCTATGCCGCCTACCGCAACGAGGAGAGCGAGGATCGGAGGCTACTGATGCAAGGGCTCCGGTACCCGCGAAATGTCCTGGCGCATGAGTCTGAAGCCTGGGAGTTCGGTACCGCCGACGTGTACATCGACGTCTACACGAACATCTACGGGGTGTGGGTGTGGACGGATCTCGGCCCTCCGCGCCGTGCCGTGGACAGCGTCCTCGCCCAGCACGCCGCCTACCACACGCGCCTTGCAGGTCAGCCCGTGATTACGACAACGCGACAGGCCTTGGCGATGCTCGAGGAGTACTGGAATCGCTAAGCATCTCTGGCCTCCGTCCCGTCACGCAGGTGTGTCGCCGGCCTGGGGGGAGGCCGACCCGAATTCCAACAGGACCCCCTCGGCCCTCCGATCGTCAAGTCGCCCCGGTCGCGCACAAGCATAGGGACATACGTTCAGGCCCAACTGGGGAAGCCTCCGGAAGTTCCCCCAACGCCATCGAGGATGTTGCGTTGACGATCACATCGGCGACCGCCCGCGCGGGGCTGTAAGGGCGAAATCCATGTCGGGTCGGTGGAGCATCGCTTATCGTCCGTCGGGGGAGGGGTGGGGTTGGTGTTGGCGTAGCAGGTGGGTGATGGGTGCGGCGCGAGCGGTTTCGTGCAGCCCGGCTCCTGACAGGCGTAGGTAGATCGAGGTGGTTGAGATGTCGGCGTGGCCCAGCAGGGCTTGTAGTTCGGCGATGGTGGTGCCGTTGTCGAGCTGACCCAGTGCGTAGCTGTGGCGGAACGCGTGGGCCTTCTCACCGGGGCGGATACTCACCCCGGCGGCGGCCAGCCACCGGTCGACCAGGTGGTCTAGCGCTTGGGTGTTGAACCGGCGCCCGTCGGTGCGCACGAACAGGTGCTGGTCGCTGGCCTGCCCGCCAAGCTGGCGGGCACGGCGGTCGGTGAGGTAGGCGTCGATCGCGTCGAGGACCTCGACGGCAACCGGCACGACCCGCTGCTTGCCGCCCTTGCCGGTGACCCGCAGCCGGTAGGCGTCGTCGCGTCCGACGTCGCCGATCTTCATGGCGGTCAGCTCGCTGGCGCGCAGCCCCGCGCCGGCCAGTACCGCCACCAGCGCGATGTCACGGGTGGGCCACGCCGCCGTCGAGTCGGGGTCGGGGGTGGCGGCAGCCTTCAGGATGCGGGCCAGCTCGGCGTCGGAGAACGCCACCGGCAGCTGGGAGGGCGCAGCTGGCGTCTCGAAGCCCAATGTCGGGTCGGACGTCAGGTGGCCGTGACGGACGAGCCAGCGGCACAGGCCCCGCCACGCCGACAGCATGCGCGCCCGGGTGGAGGCCGCGTAGCAATCGGCCACGAGCGCCGAGGCAACGGCTGCCAGGTTGTCCTCGGTCAGGTCGGCGACGGTGACGCGCGCCAGCTGACGGTTGGTCGCCGCGTTGGCCCCGGCCGCGTCGTCGCCGTCGGGCGGGTCGGGATCGGCTCGGCCGTGGGCGTCGGCGGCGCGGCGGGCCAGACCGGCCAGATCCGAGCGGTACGCACGTTCCGAGGCGGGCGACAGCCCACGCCGAGAGCGGGCGCGCTTGTCGTCCACCCAGGCGTCCACCAGCTCGACCAGGCCGCCGTCCACACCCCAACCTAGCCGAAATAACGCTGGTTATTACGGAAGCGTGGTGGAAGAGCATCGCCAGGTCGCGCCCCCGCCGCAACCGTGCCAATGCGATTGCGTTCCCACGATGGACGAACGCGTGCTGTCACCATCGCCGGCGAACAGCCCCTTATTCCACATAGCCTTCATTCTCCGCCTGTTCTTCGGCTTCGAGGAACTTGTGTAGCGCCCGATGTTCGTGCTGTCTTGGAAATGCTGTTCGCGCCTTCGTCTGCGCGCTGTAAGCAGCCGTCGGTTTATCTTCGTACGGCAGTACCACGTCTCTGACGGGAAAGAATGCAATCTGGGCAACCCTCAGCCCGGGAGAGAGTACGAGGGGAAGCCGCCCGGTGTTCTGCAGTTCGAGGGTGATGTACCCCTTGAACCCTGCGTCGATCATCCCGGCAGTTGCATGCACCTGCAGACCCAGGCGTGCCCAGGTGGACCGTCCTTCGAGGTTGCCCCACAGGTCGTTGGGCAAGTGGAGATATTCAAGCGTCAGAGCAAGCAGCAGTTCCCCTGGATGCAGGATTACGTCCTGCTTCTGGCCAGTTGTTAAACGGAACTCCTCAACCGAAGCATCCAAGAGTGAACGGATGGTGTTGGGATCCGCGCCCGGGTTTAGCGACTCGAACCGCGAGGTTCGCAGCACTTCCCATTCGGTGCCTAGCCGCAGATCGACGGTAGTCCCGCCGACCTGACCGTAATCCATCAGGGGCCGGATCACCAGACGTCGATCCCGGCCGGCATGCGTCAACCGCCTCACCAGGTGATAGTCGGTGAGGGGACTGGTCTCCTCCGGGTCGTCTGACGTCGACGGGATCGCGACGTCGACGGATCTGATCTGTGCTCGCTCGCGGATATCATCATCCCATTGCAGAAGCCATCGATGGACAGCGGCGGCCTGAAGCGAGCGGGACAACGCAATGTCCCGGCTGGCCAGCTTCGCCACCGCGTTCTCGATTCCTGCTTCGCCATCCTCGTCTCCGAGCCCGGGTAGTTCGAGCCATCCGAGTTGTGTCGCCGGATCCGCGAGCTCCTCCTCCCACGCGGCCCGCAGAATTTCCGCATCAGTGCAGGGCGTGTCAATTGCAGCTTGGAAGAACCGTTCTCGAAGCGCGGCGTGGGCGCGCAGCATCTCAAGATTCGCCCTAACCGGCTCGATGACTTGAACGCTGCTCGCTGGTTCGTGGGCGCCGAGAAGCCGCCTCGCTCGCGCGACGACGTTATTCCGAGGTGACTGAGGACTGAAGCCCTCGACCAATCCGGCTGCGAGCTCAGCCAAGCTCACCGCGAAGTCTCTCTGCTCATCAGTAACCTCTACTTCATAATCCCACTCGTCAGGAAGCCCTGCAGCAACGGCGTTGCCTTCGTCCCCCAACTGTTGCAGCCGAATGAGGATCCTCGGTGGTCTGTCGGCGTGGCCGCCCCGCAACGCGAGGTGGCCCTCCGCTGCAAGCGCGTAGAGGTAGGCGAGACCACATGCGCGGTAGGCGATAAGGTCGGCAAGAATCTCATCGAAGGCGTGCTCCTTCTCCGCCGAGACAGCGTCCCCATACCGTTCCTGGAGTGCATCATCGATCTTTGATTTCAGGGGTTCGCCACCTGGCCCGAGCCAGTGACCGAACTCGTGGACGAGCAGTGGCCAACGCAGGGGTGTAAATGTTTCCGCGAAGGGAATCGGCAGCGCGACGACAGATTGGGCCGACGATTCGAAGACCCGGCTGTTCCAGTCGGAGAAGGGGCTGTAGCTGACCGTAAAGCGCCGCTGGTGAGCAGGCCGTGTAGGAGACATGTCAACTACACGGGCGAGGAAGAACATCAGGTCCGCTGACGGTCGCGGCCCGAGAGGGAGGTAGGGGAAGAGCTCAAGTTGAGTTGTTGCGAGCTTGTCGAATCCTGTTCGGGTCAGGTTCGCCAGCGATCGCCTGATCGCAGGCGGCCAGGACTCCGGAGCAGATGGATCGGAGGTTTCCAGGAGCAGCTCGACCAGCTGGTCAATCTTGGCCTGGTAGCTCCGCAGCGTCTGGGCCATGCGGGCCCTGGCAATGCCGAGGAACGACTCCTCACCGGGTAACGTCGCTCGTCTTAGCTCCTCGAGAGCTCCGAGGAAACGCAAATGTCGGTCGCGTACATCGCGTACCCCGAATAAGAGGAGCCGGTCCGCGAGGCCGTCCATCATATTGAGGATGTCGAACAGGTTGTTACAGCGCTCAGGCCCGGAGTCCCCTCAGCTTTTTCGAGGAGAAGCTCTGCAGTCGAGAGCTGAGATACTCCAACATCTCGGACATCTGCTGTAGATTAGCTGGGCGCTTGTTGTGCTCGATGGCCTCAAGCAGTGAAGACAGCGACTCCGCTAGTTCCGAGGCGTTCGTCGACTCCGGGGCGGTGGATGCTTCCCAGACACGCACGGGAATCAATTGTCGGTACGGAAGGTCGCGATCGTCTTTGCCCACTCCGGAGGCAATCTTCCTTAGTCTCTCCGTCAGCTCATGGCCACTTGAGAGAAGGCTCCGTATGGGAGGGACGATGTCTATGTTCTCATCGGTTAGAAGACTCAATAGCAATGCGGTGCTCGAACTGAGATCGGCGAGTTCAGTAGCTTGTTTGGCGTCCTCAAGTCGTTCAGCCTCATCACCATGGGATCGTGTTTCCCAGGTTCGTCCAGCAATCGAAGTCTTCGCAGATGCGTGAAAGCTCATCCGACCTCCTCGAACGATCCTACCGTAGTCACACTCATGTGGTTCGTCAAGGGTTAAAGTCTCACCTCAGTTGATCTGTGACCACAGGCACTCGCCGTGGCGCGGCGGCCGTGACCCTTGGTACACGCCGATAAGGAACATTACGTAAACTAGCGCGTCATTCCACGTTGTTGCTCGGCCTTGTATCTTGCTAATCCTTGCTAGCGTTTGACGCGGCCGCGGACAGACAAGACGGCGAAGGCGAGCAGGACAGGCCCGAAGAACCTGAGCAGGTTCACGGTGATCCGGCCGGGTGTTGTCAACGCGCCCTGTTGTGGTCCACGGAACACGACCGATTCGAGGCTGGCCCAGAACGCGTCATTCCATCCCGGCTTGGTGGGTTCAGCAGCCTCCAGGACGACCTCGTACGGGCCGGCTCTCCCGCTCAGGGTTTCTCGTGAGGTGAGAGACGGGTCTTGGTAGCCGAAGAGACCTAGCGTTGCCCAGCCGACAACGATAACCATTGCAAGAGCGAAGAGGGCACGGCTGGCGCGTAGCGCGTAGCCGGACAGCGCCCAGTAGAAGAACAGAATGACCCGTTCCCACCGTGGGGTCAACGACGAGTGGCGGCGCATCTCCATCTCGCCGTAGTAGAAGTCAGCTGCGCCAGGTTCGTCACCACGGGCCTCACGGCCTGTGCGCAGCGCCCGGTAGAGCTCCGCGATCTCGGACGGAGAAGGGCTCTCACCGTTCTCGATGGCCGCCCCTTGAACTTTGAAGGGGTCCAGTTTCAGTCGCTGCCAGGACCGGTTGACTGGCCAGTCACGACGCTTCCACTCCCGTTGTCGCCACACGATCTCTTCGGCCAGTACCCGTCGGGATGCGAACAACCGCGATGGGGGTCGCTCAAGCTCGGCGGCGTGCGGGACTCTCAGCTGGTCGAGGTCGTGGGCGCCGGCGAACCGGCAGGCGGTCAGGTCGATGGCGCCGAGGACGAGCCCCGTGACGGTCGCACGCTGTAACGATTCCAACGAGGATGTCCAGGTGAGGGCTTGCGGCAGCGGCTGCGAGTTGTTCGACGGTGGCGTCTGCGATTCTGCTTCGTCGTCGCGCTCTGGCTCGAGGTGCCACGCGAATCGTTCCCACAGGTGGTTCTGGTCGCGGAGTAGGTGGGCTGCGTCCTCGAGGATGCACGGTTCAACGATCTCTGCCTCCGTGAGGTCGATGTGTGCCCACCCCACTCGTAAGTGTCCCCCGCCGAGGATCCGGGCTCGGCGTAGCTGGAGCACAGGCGTAGCGGCCTGCAGATCGAGTCGCGCAGGGAACGTCGCCCCGGTGAGGTCGACGCTTTCCGCCGCGAGCATCGGTCCGAAGTAAGCAGACCGTCCGAACGTCGCCGCGGCGAACCCCGCGCCGCCTTGGAACGTCGCCTCGCCGAACCCCGCGTCGCCTTGGAACGTCGCCGAGTTGAACCCCGCGTCGCCTTTGAACGTCGCCCCGTCGAACTCCGCGCCGCGCTGGAACGTCGCCCAGTCGAACCTCGCGAACTCTGTGAACGTCGCTCCGGCGAACCCCGCGCCGCCTTGGAACGTCGCCCGGACGAACCCCGCGTCGCCTTGGAACGTCGCCCAGTCGAACCCCGCGCCTTCGAACGTCGCCCAGTCAAACTCCGCGTCGCCTGTGAACGTCGCTCCGGCGAACCCCGCGTGACCTTGGAACGTCGCCTCGCCGAACTTCGCGCGGCCTGTGAACGTCGCCCCGTCGAACTCCGCGCCGCCTTCGAACGTCGCCGCGGCGAACTCCGCGCCGCCTTCGAACGTCGCTTCCACGAACCCCGCGCCGCCTTCGAACGTCGCCCCGTCGAACTCCGCGTCGCCTTGGAACGTCGCCCAGTTGAACCCCGCGAACCCTGTGAACGTCGCTCCAGCGAACCCCGCGCCGCCTTGGAACGTCGCCCGGACGAACCGCGCTTCCCCTTGGAACGTCGCCGCTCTGAAGTCAGGTTCTGTGATCCGTGGGGAGTCCTGGTCGTCCTGTGGAGCTCGCTTGAGGAGCTGGTCGAGCTGCTCACTGGTGAAGGTCAGGCCGCGGGCGTCCAACGGCTCACCCCGTCCGAGCTTGTGCCACCAGCGTTTGCGCGCGTCGTCGTCTTCCGTGTGGAAGACGCAGCCCTGATCGTGGGCGTTCTCGAGGTGAACGCCGCTGCAACCGTCTTCGGCCTGGCAGGTCGTCCAGTCGGGTTCGTGCTGCTGGTGCATGGGTTCCGGCTTGTCGGGTGCCCGATGATGCCCACGGCGCACCCCGCAGTTCAACGGGATCGCTAGGACGGCGTTCGCCAGGGGTGTTCGGAGATCCGGCCTCGGTGCACGGCGTCCAGATCCGGTGCTGGATGGTCTGGAGGTGGAGGTCGACCTGATGGCGGGTCCTCTGGGACAGTCAGGCGCCGTCGGTTGCGGTGAGCTGATCGACGACGTCCAACACGGCCACGGCGACAGCCGCGGCCTGGCGATGCAGCTGCTCGGTGGTGGGCACGGTCCGCATCACTGCCCCTCCCCCGTTTCCCGAAGCTGCTGCTCGAGATCGGTGACCCGGGTCTCGAGCCGTTGGGCGCGCTGATCGGCGTCGCGGCGGGCCTGCTCGGCGTCTGCGCGGGCGGCCTCAGCCGCGTCGGCGCGTTCCCGCTGCGCGTTCGCGGTTTGCTCGGCCTGAGCCGCATCTGGTCGGCGGCGGCCGCCCGGTCCGCGGCACGTTCGGCACGGTGGCGAGCCTCTTCGGCGGCCGCCACCGGCTCGTCCCGATCGGCGTGAGCCCGGTCGCGGGCCTGGTGGCGAGCGCCGAGGCAACGGCTGCCAGGTTGTCCTCGGTCAGGTCGACGACGGTGACGCGCGCCAGCTGACGGTTGGTGGCCGCGTTTGGCCCGGCCGTGGGCGTCGGCGGCGCGGCGGGCCAGACCGGCCAGATCCGAACGGTACGCACGTTCCGAGGCGGGCGACAGCCCACGCCTCGAGCGCGCACGCCTGTTCGTCCACCCAGCCGTCCACCAGCCCGACCAGGCCGCCGTCCACACCCCAACCTAGCCGAAATAATGCCGGTTATTACGGATGCATGATCGCGAAGCGTAGCCGGGGGCGTATGTGGCCGCCGAGTAAGCTGTGGTCGAAGACGTCCAACGTGTTCCCCCGCCCGCGGACGGTCCCCGGCCGACTCCCTGAAATGAAACGGCTGACACAGAGCAGCTCTTTGCTTTGCTAGCGAGAACGTCCTTTCCCGGCCGTGACGTACGCGTTCATCGAGCGAGAGAAGGCCGATTTCCCGGTCCGCTTCGCCTGTCGTGTGCTGGGCGTGTCACCGTCCGGCTTCTACGAGTGGCGGGCCCGCCAGCAACAGCCCTCGCAGCGTGCGCGTGACAACGCGGCGCTGGTTGCCACCATCCGCGAGATCCACACCGCCTCGCGGGGGCCTATGGTTCCCCGCACACGCTGGGTTAGTCCCTCGCCGGGGACATTTCGGGTCCTCCTGCTCGCCCCGCCGCCGCGCAGCCTGCGTGCCGCAGCGACCGCCGGGGGCGAGGCCCAGGCACCGGGAGCTCAGCGCACCCCTGGAGTACTCGGTGGTGCTGTCATCACCATCAGTTGGACGCTACCACCCACGCGGGTTCACAGGCCTCCCTCCTCGCGCTGCGCCGACGGATCCGCAAGTGTGTCAGCGGTTCAACATACGGCAGCGGAGACGGCGGCGACCTGCGAACGACGACGCGGCGGGCGCTCCCCTCGGTAGGCGGGAGAAGTCGATGAGTTCTTGGGATGGGAAGTTCAGGTCGCAAGCGGTCATCGACACGCTGCAGGAGGCCTTGCAGGCGGATGTCGGGCTGCTGCTGGGGGTGTCGAAGGCGGCGTCCGACGTGCTCGCCCACATCGGCGTCCACACCGTCCTCGACCTCGCCGTCAGCCGCGTGTTCGCCGCGGCGCGAAGCGTCGCGGGTGACGGCGAGGATTCCCTCGCGCTGGCGCGGCTGGGTGAGCGGCCAGAGCAGCTGATCGACAGCGCCCACCGGCACGGGGACGGCGACGTGGGGGCGCTGAAGGTCGATGCGCTGGACGGGATCGGCTCGGCGACGGGCGCCCGACTGCGCGACGGCCTGGGAGTGGAGACGATCCACGACCTGGCCAACTGGCCTCCGTACACCGTGGCTCGACAGCTTTTGCACACGGCCGCGGTGCCCGACGCGATGGCTCCGGACGCGCCTCCCGCGGATCTCGTCCCCGGCTCTGGCACGTACCCGACCGAGCGCGTCTTCTACGAGCGGCTGGTCCTGGACCGCGAACTGGACGCCGGTCCGCAGCAGAAGCGGGAGGGGTTGTCTCTCGCTCCGGGCCTGTCCGCGCCCCTGCCTATGGACGCGCTGATCCCGTCGCGCAGGAACGACGACAGCTTGGTGAGCGCCGGGGCGCTGGACGTCGCGAACGGCGACGACGAGGTGGGCTTCGCCCGGCCGGCGGTGGGCGCGATGCTCCGCTACTCGCAGTCGTGGTATCGAGAGGGGCTGACGTTGGGGCAGCTGCTCCACGCCGTCGCTCTCGCGCCTGGCGAGATGACGCGCATCGCCGTCATCGACTGGTCCCGCCGTACCTTCGGCGCCCAGCGGGAGGACGTGTCGGAGACAGAGGCGCTCGCGAACACGACGGCGCACAACCGCTCGATCGGCGAGGTGACGAGCGCGGTGGCCCGCGAATCGCAGCAGGGGCGATCGGCGACCTCCGCCACGAGCGCGAGCGTAGAGGCGGGCGCCGCAGGTGTCGGCCTCCTTCCCGGGCCCGGCCTTGTCGCCGGCTCCGTCGGGATGGCCTCGACGGCGTCCGTTGGTATGGGATGGTCGAGCTCGAGCGGCTTCCGCAGCATCGGCGCGTCGATGTCTCAGGACATTCGCGACTCCACGCAGCAGGCCGCCAACGCAGCGCGCAACCGGCGTGCGACGGTGGTGAAGGAAGTGTCACAGAGCGAGAGCGAGCAGCTGTCGACGCGAGTGCTCGTCAACTACAACCACATGCACGCCTTGACGATCCAGTATTACGAGGTCGTCCAGCTTTACCGGGTGGCGGTGCGCCTGGAGGCCGCCGAGCGCTGCTTGTTCATCCCTGTCCGTCTGATCGACTTCCACGATCCCGTCACGGTGCAGCGCTTCCGGCACGTGATCGCCGCCGCCGCGCTCGACGGACAGGTGCGCACCGTCATGCAGGATCGACCGGACAGCGTCGCCGTGCGGGCGCCGGCATTGAACGATGAGGCGCCCCCGTGGTCGCCCGCCGCCGCAGCCGACCTGTCCCGCACGCTCTCGCACCCCGTAGGCCCCCGCCCCGCGCACACGGTTCACCTCCCCGCGGACGCGACGTTGCGCCCCGAAGACATCACCGTGGTCCCAGCCCATTCGACGCACCAGCGCCTGTGGTGCAGGGCGTTCTCGCGGAGCGGCGTGCGCTATGCATGGCAACCGGGCTACGCGGACGAGGCGCCGCAGAGCTGGCCGGTGAAGGGCAATCGGCCCGAGCCGCTCCTGTTGAACGACCTGCGCGAGCTGGAGTTCATGCTGTGGGGGGACGAGGACGATTCGTCAGGCGACATGCAGCGCGTCACCGTAGAGATCCGCTTCCAGACCGGGGGACGCACTGCCGCGCTGCCGCTCACCGTGGACGTGCCGGTGAACTACGGCACCGTGCGCTTGCAGTTCCGCGGAGGGACCGCGTCGACCGCCGAGGTGTCGGCACACCTGAACGCGCACCGACTGCACTACAGTCAGGCGGTGTGGCGGAGCCTCGACTCCGTACAGCTGGCGTCCGTGCTCGCCCCGTATCGGCTGGGCGGGCGTCCCGTGACCGAGATCATCGACCCGATGCCCGCGGCCATCGCCGGCAACTACCTCATCTTCCGGATGCATACCGATCCGAGTGAGGACAGCGGCTGGGCGTCGTGGCTCGACGAGCACGGCGTTAGCGTCGGCCGCGTGGATCAGGATCTCGTGCCGCTGCCGTCGGGTGGGGTCTTCGCTGAGGCGGTGTTAGGACGGGCGAACTCGGCCGAGAAGCTCGACATCACGAGGTTCTGGAACTGGCAGGACTCACCCATCCCCGTGCAGGCCCCCGAGATCGCACCGCTCCAGGCCGGCTCACGCGCCACGCCGGAGAATCTCCAAGCGTCGCCGTTCAGCGCCCCCCTCGTCAACATCGTCGCCCCGACGTCCCTGCCCGACCCGCAGGGCTTGGCCGCGACGCTCGCCGCGGTCGCAAACGGCTCGATGTTCAGGGATATGAGCGGTCTCGCGGCCGTCGCGCAACTCACCGACGCCGCGCTCAAGGCATCGAGTGCGGGTGCGGGGCACGCGGCGGAGCAAGCTACGGAGAACCTGAAGGTCGGGGCGGACGTGCTAAAGGCTGCGCTGGCCGCCGCCGCGACCTACGCGACCGGCGTGCCGGTCAGCCCCGGGCCCTCCCTGAGCTCCGCCAGCCCGTCGAAGGTCGGGGCCCTGATGAACCAGGGCGCCAAGCTCGACGCGAAGGCGCGGAGCGACGGTGACGGCGGCGTGTCGATCGCGAACGGTCATGGGGGCTCCTCGACAGGAGGCAGGATGGTCGGAGGCGCCGGCGGCAGCGGGAGTGGAGGCGGGTCACCGGACGACTGGGCGCCGTGGCCGGTCGGCTCGAGCAGCGGCTCCTACGAGTCCGACGCGTTCGTGAGCGCCATTGGCAGCACGACCGACGCCCGCCCGCCCTCGTCCGGCACCGGAACGGCGGAGCGAGCGCCGACCGTCGAGCGGCCACAGCTTCCACAGGAGGACGTGGACGAGCTCCGGTTCAGCCGTGACGTGCCATACGGTTTGCAGGGGCAGATGCCGCGGATCGACACGGACGCGGCCCCGGACGGAGCTACCGCTTGGCTCGACTGGACACTGTGGAACTTCGCGATCGGCGGGACGGAGATCGTCCCCCGCTTCGACGACGTGCTCGGCCTGAACTACGCGTTCCCTTCGTCGATGTCGAGTTGGCGTGAGCGCGGTTACGACGTGAAGGTCGTGGGAGTGGCGAGCTTCTCCGGGGATCCCTCCTACAACCAGGCCCTCTCACAGCAACGGGCGGAGAACTCGAAGAAGCTACTTGTCGAGCGTTTCGGGTTCCACCCGGCCAAGGTGGAGGTCGTCGGGGGTGGCCAGCGGGGGTCGGCGCCGCCCGATGACGTGTTCCACAAGCAGCAGATGCGGGATAACCCGATGGGCGCGTGGCGGGCGTGGAACCGACGCGTGGAGTTCCGCGCCGTTCCTCGCGCGTGGAAGGCGGAGCACTGGCGAGAGGTGCGCGCGCACATCACGGACAACGAGCCGAACGAGGCGCGGCGCGACACGCTGGAGCGCCTAATCTACAAGCTGGCCGACGCGGGTGTCGACGACGGCTTTGTCTCCAGCTACCAGGCCCTGTTGCACGACATGCGCTGGTACTTCAGGACGTCGCCAATGACGCCTGAGGAACAGGCGGTCAAGGGCTGGTTCTACCGTCCGAGCCGCTGGGGCCGGTTCTCGTTCTTCAGCCGCATGCGCGAGTCGGTGGCCGCGCACGCGCAGCCCGACGCCGCGATGGAGCGGAAGGTGGACGCCGTGCACGCGGTGCTGAATGCGATGCGAGCGGTGCCGGAGAAGATCCAGCGAGAGCGTGAGAGCCGCGAAGGCCGCCTGGTGAAGCCGATGCAGGCGATCAACGACTGGATCGTCGAGCAGCGCAATAATCCGGGGAGCGTGTACTCGGTGGACAATCAGTAAGGGCCGTCAATCTCGCTTCCCTGGCTAGTGTCGCGTCGCTGAAGTGTGCTTCCAGGTGCGGACCTTGGCCGAAAGGGTTGAACCCTCTGGGCACGCCGCAAGTGCGGCCCTACGGCAAGAATCCAACCGTTTCGCCGCCACGGCTCAACCGCCGTTAGGCCGCCATGCTCCCGGCCCGTTCGCCATCACCCTTCGTGACTGAGCGGGCCGCTGGTCGTGCGTTCCCGCAGCCCTCCAATTGCCTGCTCTCGCGATGTGGTCAATCTCCTGGTCGGGCTGCACTCCTAGTAGGAGCAGATACCAGCGCGCGTGGATGGCTGCGGCGCGGTGAAGAAGGGGGGTCTTGTTAAGAACCCGACGGAGTTTTACGGTAGAGGCCCTTCCCCGACTTCCCCGGCCGTGGTTGCTGCATGGGGTGCCAGGAGGGGGGCGGGGTGGACGGAGGGGCCCAAGATCGGGGCGGGGTTGCCGGACGGCAGGTCGTGCTTGCCGGGAGTCCTGCTTTCCGGCGGCGGAAGTGGTCATCGGTCCGCACCGGCGACGGTTGGGACGAGCAGCGACTGCGGGAGTTGTGGACGCTGGTGCCCGAGGACCTCGAACTCATTAGCAAGGCACGCGGCGACCACAATCGGCTGGCGCTGGCCCTGTTGCTGACCTGCGCGCGGGGTGAGCGTCGGCTGATCTCTGATGTCGCCACCTTGCCGGCGGTCGTGGTGGGGTTCGTGGCCGCCCAGGTTGGTGTCGATCCTAGGGCGCTTGCCGACTAC
>JAHWKW010000022.1 GCA_019347675.1 Actinomycetota bacterium
CCCAACTCCGACGTGGCGCTCGAACACGGCATGACGAACCTCCGGGTGCAGGAGTGGTTCACGCCGTTCAGAGCCTCCGAGCCGGTCCATCCCTACCTCAGCAACCTGGGATCGACGGAGCCCGGTCCGGGTAATCCTTGAGGTCACCTGTCACACAACGGCCTCTGGAACGGCCTCCATGGGTGGAGGAATCACCAGACGGAAAGAGGAGAGGCTGATGATCACGACGACGTACCCGCCGACGATGACCGTCGAGGAAGCCGGAGAGCTCCTCGGACTGAGCCGAAGCGCTGCCTACCGGGCCGCAGCCAAAGGAGAGCTCCCCACCCTGCGCTTCGGTCGGCGCCTGTTCGTCCCCACGATCCGCCTCCTGAACATGCTCGGACTCGACAACGGCGACTTCGAGATCCACCACGACGACGGCTCATAGCACGAACCTGAGGGAACTATCCACAGGCAGGCGCGTCACCAGCTGCGTCGTGACCCGCGGCGCGCGACTCTGGTGACGCGACGGAGGGGAGGTCTGATTGGCTGGTCGGTGGGGCGAGGTCAACGGTCACGTCGAGAAGCGGCGCGGACGCTGGCAGGTCGTCGTCGAACTGGGCGAGCAGCGGTTCCGTCAGTGTTCGGTCTGCCGGGACGAGCTCAGGGCCGACGGCCGGCGCAAGGGCTCGACTCGCTGGTGGGTGACCGACGGCAACGCTCCGCGACGGTGCCCCGACTGCGACGCGCCGCTCGTCGAGGAGGAAGGACGTCGGCAGGAACGCATCGGCGGGTTCTCGCGCAAGGTCGATGCCGAGGAGGAACTGTCCCGCATCATCAGCGAACATCGGGCCGGCCGCGACCCCAGCCCCTCCAATCTGACGCTCTCCGAGTGGTTCGAACAGTGGCTCGACATCATCGCGGCCAGCGTTCGCGTCGGGGAACTCTCCCCCAAGACCGCAGCGGGGTACGAGTCCCACGTGCGCAACCACCTACGTACGAAGGTCGGGCACATCGACATCCGCAAGCTCACGCCCGGCAACGTGGCCGATCTCATTCGCGACCTTCAGGCTTGGGGACGGTCTCCGGCGACTGCTGCCCGGGTGCGAGCCACGCTGTCGCGAGCCCTGTCCGACGCCATGCGCCACGAGATCGTCCACCGCAACGTCGCCCAGATCGCCAAGCCGCCGAGGGCGACCAAGCGAGAACCGTCGGTCTTCGACAGGGACGAGTTCGAGCGCATCGTAAAGGTCCTCGAGGACCACCGGCTCGGTCCAGCCTTCCTGTTCGCCGCCTGGTCGGGACTCCGCGCGTCCGAGCTGCGGGGACTGCGGTGGAGCGACCTCAATCTCGACCAGGGGACGTTCCAGGTCCGCCGCGGGCTGCACCGCATCACCAAGGCGGCGGAGCGTGTGGTACCCGAGATTGGACTGATCGAGAGCAAGCCCAAGACAGACGACTCGGGCAACGAGCTGCCGCTCGCGAAGCACGCCATCGCGCTACTCGAAGAGCATCGTGAGGTACAGCGAACTGAGTACGACGGACTCGGGATCCCGTGGGGAGAGGACGGCTACGTGTTCACCTCCGTGACGGGTACGCCACTTGAGCCGTCGAATCTCAACCACGCCTGGCAGAAGCTCCTCGAGGAAGCCAAGGTCGAGTACCACACTCGCGACGGCCGCGGCCGAGGGCTCCACGAGCTGCGCCGCACCTTCGCGACGAGACTTCGCGACAGCGGTGTCCCGCTCGAGGACGTACAGCGCCTAGGGCGCTGGTCGTCCCCGCAGGTGCTCCTCCAGCTGTATGCCGCGACCGACGAGGACCGGCTCCGCGCCGCCGCGGACGAGGCCGCCGACGCGCTCGGCGGATCCTGATGTGTGCGAAATGTGTGCGAGCGACGTTCGAGGCCCCTTCGGCGAACCTCGGGTGTGGCTTGGAAACCGCCCCTGACCTGCGGTTTCGCGGAGTGGGCCCGGCAGGGATCGAACCTGCAACCAACGGATTATGAGCGGATCCCCCGCCCTGCCGTTGCGTGCCGTCCTGTGTCGTCTGGTCCGCGTTCTCCCAGGTCAGAATGGGGTTCGCCGATCGGCTCATGCCGTCGAATGCCGTCGCGTGTCGTCCCGTTCCGCCCTGTTCAGCGACCTCTCGTTAGCATCTCGTTAGCGAGTCGCCGGACTTCGCGGCGACCACCACCACCCTACTTGAAAGGCTGGTGAGAGCTCACGGGCGATCCCGGTGAGGTTCTTGAAAGGCGGGCCGAGCGCGATGGCGACCTACCAGTTGATGAGATCGTGCAGCGACAGGGCATCAGGCCGGTGAAAGACATCGGCGAGCTGGCCGGCGACCCGATCGACGACTTCGACGAGTTCCTCGCTGCGGTCCCGTCGGTCCGCAGGTCTACTTGAGAGGTGCGTGTGAGGCCATGGATCCCAGCCTTGTGAGGTAGCTGTGAGGTAGACCGATCCCGACGAGGACGGAGGGGACGATGGCTCGGCGGGATGAGCCGGTGTTCGGCGAGCTCGTCGCGATCCCGTGGGGACTCGGCGAGGTGTACTGCTACGTCCACGAGATCTACGGACGGCCGGACCGGCGCTACGTCATTCTTCGCTCGGAACCCGAACTCTCCCACTACATGCTCGATGACGAGACCACCGTCGTGGTTCCTCTTGAGCAGGTGCGACGCCTCGGACCGGAAGAGTCGACCAGTGCGTTGACGACTACTGCCCGCTGACATCGGCGAAGTACCCTGCGGGCAATCCTCCCCGCCGTGCGTCGCTTCCCGGCGCACTGGCGGGGATTACCCCGTTCGGACTCGCAGCACGCGTCTGCTTCATATAGGCGCCGGCCGGATCGTGCGGTGCACCGAACCCCCGATCGTGTGACACGACACCCCTGTCACGGGACGGGCAGGGTCAGCCTTCGAGTTGTTCCGCCTCGAGTGCAAGGTCTGCCTCAGTGATCTCGCGACGACCCATGCCCCACATCGATGGACCGATGACAGGTCCGTCCACCTCGAGCAACGCGGGCGCAACGTCGGCAGGGATGCCCATAGCATCCTTCAACAACCGTAGGACCGCTGCGCGGAGCCGCGTCACCTGAGCGTCGATCTGCGCCGCGCGCTGCCGCGTGAAGTAGTTCCTGCCGTGGACGACCTGCCGGAGTCGCCACATCTCCCGCGCATCCTGCTCGTCCACACCGGCCGCATCCCCAAGGTAAGCGCGGAGGCTCGCGCCACGAACAAGCGAGGAGACATCGTTCCCGCATTCGGGACACACCTCGATCTCGTGGTCGCATCCCTGGACTCTGTAGGGCGCAGTGATCTTCTCGCCATCCCGCTCCCACAAGACCTCGAGCGCGATCCAGAGGAATAGGTAGCGATCCGCGACCCATGGGACAGCGAGCGCCTTCACGTACCACCACAACGCGAGGAGGAGACGATCGTCGGCCTCCCTCGTGGGACCTAGCGTCGGCACCGGAACGGGGTACTCCTGCCACCGAAAGTTCATCGAGCCGGTGAGGAACTTCGGCGTCACGAGCGCGGCCGGGTTCGCGACGAAGTGAGAGTCCCGTTCCTGTCCGACCTCAAGAGTCGGCGTCACGTCGAGGACGTCGAGCCCCACGACTGGGAGCGCCGCCTGAGCCTGGAACGACAGCGAGTCGACGACGCCCTCGAGAATCGGTTGGGCCCTATCGATCGCGTCGCCGAGCGCTGTCTCGTGGAGCCGGACAACGACCTGCGCCACATCGTGACCCTCGATCTCCGGACCGTCGCCCGTTGCCGGACCGAGAGTCACCGGAAGCCCGTGGAGACGGACCGTGTGCCTCGGCGGGACACGGGTCTCGGTCGTCAGTCGCTTCGGGAGACCCCCGGGCTCGTCCGGCGGCTCGGCCGGGACGATCGACCGCGGGAACGCAACGGAGGCGGTGACACGCGAAACGGGTTCCATCCCTCAAGGGTGACATACGCGATTCACTGACCGCCGCCCATGGCGGACTTCAGGGTGGGAACCCGGGCGTCCTGTCGCTACGTGAGGAATCGCCGCGATCCATTCCAGCACGTGGCTCCTCACCTACTCTTCATCGCGGAGACTGGATTGGGGGTGGGGTGACGCCGGCGGCCGGACCAACTGAAGCGGATACGTGCCGGGACTTCGTCGTCCCGAAGCTTGAGGCCGCCGGTTGGGACGGCAAGTTCAAGGAGCAGTTCCCCATCACCGACGGGCGGATCATCCCGACCCGGCGCGGCCATCGACGCGCCGACGAGCGTCTCCGCGCGGACTACGTGCTCGAGCGCGAGCCAGGCTTCCCGCTCGCGGTCGTGGAGGCGAAGCGGCTCTACAAGATCGCAGCGCACGGCCTGCAGCAGGGCAAGCGCTATGCGGAGCTCCTTGACGTCCCGTTCACGTACGCCACGAACGGGAACGAGATCGTCGAGCACGACTACGACACCGGTCTCGACCGGATCGTCGCGGAGTTCCCTACCCCCGACGAGCTCTGGAGCCGCTTCCGCGCATGGAAAGGGCTCGCCGACGACCCGGTCGCCACCGATCTCGTCCTCCCGTTCAACCGGTCGCTCCGGAACGCCGACGGCACCGTCAAGGAACCTCGCTACTACCAAACGACCGCCATCAACCGGATCGTCCAGGCGGTGCTCTCCGGCGACAAGCGAGTGCTCGTCACCATGGCCACCGGCACCGGCAAAACGTTCGTCGCACTCCAGGTCGTGTGGAAGCTCTGGAGCAGCTCATGGAAGGGAGCGGCCCGCAAACCGCGGATCCTGTACCTCGCAGACCGCAACATCCTCGTGGACCAACCGATCTCGCGGGAGTTCCGTCCCGTGTTCGGCGACGCCGTGTGGAAGGTGCAGGGGACTGCACGCACGAGCCGCGAGATCTACTTCGCGCTCTACCAGGCGCTCACGGGGACGTCGGACGAACCGAGCCTCTTCCACGACTACCCAGAGGACTTCTTCGACCTCGTGATCGTCGATGAGTGCCACCGCGGCAGTGCCCGCGACGAGTCGACCTGGCGAAACATCCTCGAGCATTTCTCCCCCGCGGCTCAGCTCGGCATGACCGCGACTCCACTCCGTGACGACAACGTCGACACCTACAACTACTTCGGCGATCCGGTGTTGGAGTACTCACTCGCCCGAGGGATCGAGGACGGCTTCCTCGCCCCGTACCGCGTGCGACGCGTCGTGCTCAGTCCCGACGCACACGGTTGGGCACCCGAGCCTGGCCAACTCGACCGGTACGGACGCGAGATCCCCCAAGACCTCTACAGGACCCGGGACTTCGAGCGAGTCGTCTCGCTCCTCGCTCGGACCGAGGCGGCGGCGCGCCACCTCACCGAGTACCTGAAGCGCACCGACAGGTTCGCCAAGACGATCGTGTTCTGCGTCGACTCCGAGCACGCCGAGCAGATGCGCATGGCGCTCAACAACGCCAACGCCGACCTGACCCGTCAGCACCCCGACTACGTCGTCCGGATCGTCTCCGACGAGGGCGACATCGGCCGCATGCATCTCGGCAACTTCATCGATACAGAAGCCGAGACGCCGGTCATCGCGACCACATCCAAGCTGCTGTCGACGGGGGTCGACGCCCCGACGGTACGCAACATCGTGCTGTTCAAACCGATCGGGTCGATGGTCGAGTTCAAGCAGATCATCGGACGAGGCACCCGCCTGTACCCGGATGACGACAAGCTCTCGTTCGAGATCATCGACTACTCGGCTGCCACCGCGCTGTTCGGGGATCCGGAGTTCGACGGTCCGCCCGAATCCGTCGCCGTCGACGAGGTGGACGACGAGGGCGCCGTGGTCACCCCGCCGGTCACAGCGGCAGAGGAGCCCGCCGAGTTCGACGAGGAGGAACCTGAGGAGGAGGTCACCGAACGCGCCCATCGCAAGTTCTACGTCGAGGACGGTGACGCCTTGGTCACGGTCGAGGGGTTCTACCTGCCCGACGTCGAGACGGGCAAGCTTCGGCTGGTCGAGTACCGCGACTACATCGCCGACACGGTGCGAGCACTGTTCCCCTCAACCAAGGATCTTCGTGGCAAGTGGTCATCGCGAGCCGGCCGTGAGGACGTCCGGGAGGCGCTGGCCCGACGCGGCATCGACCTCCGGGAGGCGGCGGAGCGGCTCGACCTCACCGAAGCGGACCCGCTCGACCTACTCGTCCACGTGGCCTGGAACGAACCGATCACCACCCGCCGCGATCGAGCTCGTCGAGCGCGGGACGCCGAGTTCCTCGATCACTTCGTCCCCGCCGCTCGAGAGATCCTCGAGGAACTGCTCGACAAGTACGCCGAGCATGGCATCGAACAGCTCGACGACCTGTCCGTCCTCCGCGTCCCACCGTTGAGCGAACACGGGACCGTGGTCGAAATCGCCGGCCTGTTCGGCGGCCACGAGGAGCTCCGCGACGCGGTCCGCCAACTCGAAGACAACCTCTACGCCGCCTAGAACTAAAGGATAACTTTAGTTCTGCTTCCTAGGTTTCGTGCGCATCTAAAGATACGATGTAGGACGTGCCACTGGACCGCCGCGACCTACGTCGCCAACTACTCGCGCTCGCTGCCAGGCAGTCGGGCTACTTCACCGCTGCCCAAGCCAAGGAGATCGGCTACTCCTACCAGGCACAGAAGTACCACGTGGACGCCGGCAACTGGCGCAGGATCGCCCGGGGGCTGTTCCGCCTTCCAGAGTGGCCCGTCGGCGACCACGACGACCTCGTGCGCTGGAGCCTCTGGAGCAAGGAGCGCGCTGTCGTCTCGCACGAGACAGCTCTCGCGGTCCACGATCTGGGCGACGTCAACCCACGCGCGATCCACCTAACGGTCCCCGACAGCTTCGGACAGGAGCCTCCCAGCCACATCGTCCTCCACCGGAACGAGCTGGATACCGACGACGTGGAGGGGTTCGAGGGTTTCCGCGTCACGACTCCACTGCGATCACTCTTCGATGTCGCTGGCTCCGAGACACCTCAGGAGACGGTCGACAAGGCCGTCGCCGACGCACTGCGGGCGGGTGTCGTCTCCCGGCGGCAACTGCTGCGACGAGCCGACGAGTTCGGACCGGCCGCAGCGCTAGAGATCGAGCGCGCACTCGCGTCAGCGGCCGCCTCATGAGGTATGACACCCCCGCCGGCTTCCGTGACGCGCTGGAACAGAGGCTCCTCAACCGAGCTGAGGCGACGGGAACGGACATCAACCGGCTTCGGCGAAGAGCCGTGTTCGAACGCATCCTCGCCCGGCTCGCCGACGCGACGGGCGAACGATGGATTCTGAAGGGCGGCTTCGCCCTCGAGGTTCGGCTCGGCGACCGAGCACGGTCGACCCGTGACCTC
This sequence comes from Actinomycetota bacterium, assembly GCA_019347675.1. Classification (NCBI taxonomy): domain Bacteria; kingdom Bacillati; phylum Actinomycetota; species Actinomycetota bacterium. The sequence continues at coordinate 7,341 of JAHWKW010000022.1, forward strand.
GACTTGGCACTCGGCGACAGCGCCGCTACCGGTGCTGACGTCCGAGACGCGCTCATCGACGCCTTGAGCCTCGACCGCGGCGACATGTTCGACTTCGAGGTCAGAGAGCCGAGGGACATCACGCCGGATGACGCTGGGCGACCTGGCTGGCGGTTCACCGTCACCGCCAACCTGGCCGGCAAGGAGTTCCAGAAGGTCCGGGTTGACGTTGTTGCGCGCCCCGAAGAGATCGGTGGACGCACCGAACAGGTGGACGTCAGCACACTACTCGATTTCGCCGACATCGAGAGCGTGACCATGGAAACGATCGACCGTCGCCAGCACTTCGCCGAGAAGCTCCACGCGCTGACGCGTGATTACGGCGACCGACCGAGCTCTCGCGTCAAGGATCTCGCCGACCTCCTCATCCTGATCGAGGACGGGCTGCTTCCGGATGACGACCTCCTGACGGCAGTTCAGGACGTCTTCGAGGTCCGCGCTACCCACGACGTTCCCGACACGATCCCGGCACCGCCGTCGAGCTGGCAGGCGGAGTACGAGGCCTACGTGAGCGAGCTCGACCTTGACGCTGCTGACCTGGATGTCGCACACCAACGCTTGGATGAGTTCTGGTCGAAGGCCCGCAGCGGGGACGACCCACAGGGAGGAACACGATGACGAGCCAGGCCACGCTCTCCGCGGTGATCAAGAACGCGCGCGACACCATGCGCAAGGACGCCGGTCTCAGCGGAGACATCGATCGCATCCCCCAGCTCGCATGGCTGCTCTTCCTCAAGGCCTTCGATGCCCAGGAACAGGAACGCGAGGTCGTCGAACCCGACTTCGAACCGGCGATCGCGGCCCCCTATCGGTGGCGGGACTGGGCCGCCGACCCGATCGAAGGCAAGACAGGCGAGGAGCTGCTGCAGTTCGTCAACAACGATCTCATCCCCTACCTCCGATCCCTCAGCGGGACCAGGAAGGACGACCCTCGAGACGTCATCGCCGACGCCTTCAAGGAGACCCACAACCGGATGCTGTCCGGCTATCTGCTTCGAGATGTCGTCGACGAGGTCAACAAGGTCGACTTCACGTCCTCGGACGACATCTACACCATGGCGCACCTGTACGAGAGCATGCTGCGACAGATGCGCGACGCGGCCGGTGACGCGGGCGAGTTCTACACCCCCCGTCCAGTAATCCGGTTCATGGTCGAGCAGGTGGGCCCGCAGCTCGGCGAATCCATCCTGGATCCCGCCGCGGGGACGGGCGGGTTCCTCGTCGAGGCCTACGAGCACCTCCGCCCCGAGGTCGGCAACGTCGAAGAGCTGCAGGAGCTCGAAGCGAACCTGCAGGGCATCGAGAAGAAGCCATTGCCCTACCTGCTCGGGATGATGAACCTGCTGCTGCACGGGATCAAGCGTCCGGCGATCGTGCGCCAGAACGCCCTCGCCCAACCCGTCACGCAGATCGCGAAACGCGACAAAGTCGACGTGGTCCTCACGAACCCACCGTTCGGCGGTGAGGAGGAGAAGGGGATCCAGGACAACTTCCCAGCGGCGACTCAAACGGCAGAGACTGCCTGGCTCTTCCTCCAGCTCGTGATGCGACGGCTCAAGACTGATGGCCGATGTGGGATCGTCGTCCCCAACGGCGTCCTCTTCGCCGACGGAGTGGGCGCGAGGATCAAAGAACAGCTCTTGGACCAGTGCGACCTCCACACGATCGTGCGGCTCCCTGATGGGGTCTTTGCGCCCTACACGGATATCCCGACCAACCTGCTGTTCTTCCAGAAGACCGGACGTACCAAGGAGGTGTGGTTCTACGAGCTTCCGCTGCCCCAGGACCGGCGGAAGTACACCAAGACGAATCCGCTCCAGTTCGAGGAGTTCGAGGAAGCCCACGAGTGGTGGGGAGGCTCGCATCGCGAGGGACGCAAAGAAACAGACCACGCCTGGAGGGTGTCCATCGCAGACATTGAAGACGCCAACTACAACTTGGACATCACGAATCCGACTGCACCTGGGGATCTATCGCATCGTCCACCAAAGGAGCTGGTCGCTGATCTCTTCGAAGTGGAAGACGGAATCCGCCAGACGCTTGGCGCCTTGGAAGAGGTGATGACTCATCTTGAGTAAGCATGCGATGGGCACGCGCCACCTGGCCGACTTCCTTGAGCTCAGCGTCGAGGAGATTCCGCTCGAACCTTCGTCTCAGTACGAGATGGCTGGACTCTACAGCTTCGGCAGAGGTCTCTTTGAACGAGATCCAGTCCGTGGCAGCGACACGTCATATGCGAAATTCAACCGACTTCGAGAAGGCCAGCTAGTAATTAGTCGTCTCAAGGCGTTCGAGGGCGCTGTCACCGTTGTTCCACCGGAGTTCGATGGTCGCCACCTCTCTCGAGAATTTCCGACCTATGACATCGACCCCACCCAGGCTGATCCGCGATTCGTTCGACACCTGTGTCGTTGGCCGGGATTTTGGGATCTTCTACGCGAAGCGTCATACGGCGTCGGAGCCCGTCGAGAGCGCGTTCACAAGACTGAGATCCTCACGACTGTGAGCGTGCCCCTCCCAGATTTTGCAGAGCAGCGTCGGTTGGCCGAAGTGCTAGACGCTGCCCAAACCCATGTCTCGTCGGCGAAGAGCTCAGTGGAGCGATCGCGCGCGCTAGCGTCAGCTCTTGTCACCTCGCTGACACATCGCGGCGACCTGTCCGAGGATGAGAGATTACGAAGGGGATGGCGCCTAGTTCCTGTCGGAGAATTCGTCGACCTTGATCTCGACGAAGTCCGGGTTAGTGACGACGGGACTTATCCTATGGTTGGCGTGTTCAGCTTCGGCCGTGGCCTCTTCGCCAAGGACTCTGTATCCGGATCGGACACGTCCTATACCAAGTACTACCGCCTCCACCCAGGCCAGATTGTCCTAAGCCGGCTCTTCGGATGGGAAGGGGCTATTGCGCTGGTCACCGACGAGTTCGAAGGTCGTTTCGTATCAACCGAGTTCCCGACATTCCGAGTAGATGAGAACAAGGCTGTTTCGGAGTTTTCAGCGGCCTTGTTCGCGACAGAGGCATTCTGGGGTCAACTCCGGAGCGAGGCCGAGGGCATGGGCGTCAGACGGCAACGCATCCACGCGGAGCGATTCATGAACCAGGAGGTCTGGCTGCCTCCATTGCCGTACCAGTATGCGACCACCACTCAGATTGCAGAGCTCCGTGAGATCGCTACGGAGGAGAGACGTGACGAGCTCCTCGACGCCGTCATGCCCTCGCTGCTCAACGCCACGTTCAGCGCAGTTCCATTGAGCCAGCAGACGGTTCAGCACATAGAGGAAAGAGAGCTTCGCGACCATGACTGAGCACAGTGTGATGACCTTTACGAACGAGTTGGGCACGAAACTGTCCACCCGTTCGAGGCACGTGTGCACCTTTCTTGGGGCAGGTATCTCTAAGGCTTGCGGCCTTCCAGATGTCGCGACTCTCGAACAAGACGTAGTCGGGGGCTTGGAAGGTGATGAGCAGGAAGCCCTGCAGGCGCAGCTCGAAGACAGGAACCTTGAACAGACACTAAGCCGTCTTCGACGAATCTCCTCCCTCGTTTCTGGTGATGAGAGGGTCGATGGGCTGACTGGGACAGACGCGGCCCAGTTGGACAACAACATTTGCCGACTCATCGTAGGTCGATTGGCTGTAGACCAAGCGAATCTCGCTCCAGCTTTGCAGTTCGTATCGTGGGCGGGTCGCACCTCTTATTCGCGACCAGTAGAAATCTTCACCGTGAACTACGACCTTCTTCTCGAAACCTCGCTGGAGCGTCTGGGAATACCGTACTTCGACGGCTTCGTGGGATACCTCACTGGGCGGTTCAGGACCGACCTAGTCGAAGCTAAGCCCACTGATGAAGAGGCCTGGCTCCCTAGGTTCGTGGCTCGTCTATGGAAACTTCATGGATCTGTGAACTGGCGCTGGGATTCTGAGCATTCGTCGACGGTGTCACGGCTCGGGACAACCGTTTCGGAAGGAGAGCCGGCTGCAATCTACCCGTCCGATGCCAAGTACGAGGAGTCGAGACGGGTACCGTTCGTCGTGCTGCAAGATCGATTTCGTCGGGCCCTGCAGGAGCCTGAGACGCTACTTCTCGTCTGTGGCTATTCGTGGAGCGATGCGCATCTCAACGAGATGATTTTCGAAGCAGCGCGGCGCCACCCGCGGTCAGAGATCATCTCATTCTGCTACTCCACCATCCCCGAGGAGCTGGCGAATGAAGCAGTTGCAACACCGAACCTTCAGGTTGTTGCCCAGAAGGAAGCGATCATCGGGGCGATTCGCGGTGCCTGGCAAGAGCCCACAGAGGCGCCCCCGGAAACCGTCTGGATGAACACGACCCGTGGGGCGCCGTCGGGGACGCCGGCGAACGCGCGGTCCGGGCGGCTCAACCCTGGCCGGTGCGGACCCAGCCCCACGATGTACAGCTGATCTTCAGCGCCGCCTGGCTCAGAGGAGGGGACCGCGGCCGATTCATTGAGCAGCACGACGACGCCTCGCTGCTCGAGCACGACGGTCAACTCATCCGCGGCCCCGACCGCATAGTCATGATTGCCCATCACGGCATAGATCGGGATCCCCGAGCTCGTGAGCGGGGCCAGCAACTCCACGACGTTGTCGACTTGCTTCGCGACATCCGGGGCATCGCTGTACACGAAGTCCCCTGCCAGGAGCACCGCGTCGGGGTCCGCTTCCACCACCCGCGCCACGACCCGCCTCACCATGTTGATGTTCGCCAACCACATCCCGACCTGGAGGTCCGCGAACACCGCCACTTCCGCGCCCTCCCAGTCCTGATCAACTCGTGGCAGAGCGATGCTGTAACGGCGCTCGTCGAGGATGAGGCGAGGCTCGACCAGCACCCCGTACGCTGTCAGCAGCGCAAGCCCTGCCAGGAGCGCGATCCCGCTCCACTTCAGCAAGCCCTTCACCTGCGACTCCGGTCTCGTGGTGCGTTGCTGTCAGTGCCGCGATGGGCATCCGCGCCACGGGCATTGCGCCACGTGGCATCCGTCAGCCTGAAACCTGCTCGAGGTCCTGGGTGTCCGACTGGCACGTGAAGCGCCCGGGGCTTGGGCACAGCACCCGCCAGCACACGGCCAGCCAGACACCGGCGTAGAGGATGCTGGCCACGACGTCCGTGGGGTAGTGAACGCCGCGGTAGATCCGGGATAGTGCCACACCCACTGGCGCCAGGACTGCCCACGCGACCGCGACATATCGGATGGAACCGCGTGTCCACGCGAGGACGAGGAAAGCGATAGCCCCGTACAGGGCGACCGAGGCGGCGACATGCCCGGAAGGAAACGCGGTGGTCGGCGGCACGGGTGGTGAGAGATGTTCGACCTGCGGACGATGGCGATGCACGACGTTCGAGGTGGCCAGGAACAGCGTCGTCTCCCCAACCAGCGCTGCGACGAGGAACAGCGGCTGCCGCCACCGCCTGGTGACGGCCACGGCGAGGGCAGACGAGACCACGAAGACCGAAACGGTCCCGGCGGTGCTGCCCAGTTGCCCGGCGACGACGGCAATGGTGGTCCGCCACTCGGTTCGCAGGCTCACTAACCACTGGACAACCGCAGCGTCGAACCTGCGCACCGCCTCGAAGGCGTCCGTCTCCGTGACGAGAGTGCCGACACCGACGAGTGCTCCCCACAGCAACACCCACCCCACCACCAGCTGCGAGATGCTCCGCGTTGCGTCAGGCAGGGCGGCGACCCCAGCGGGAACGGGAACGAGGGCGGGGCGGTCCTCCGGTGCCAGCCCCTGCGCCAGACCAGCCCGCTTCAGGCCCTCCTCTTCGCGCCACCGGCGAAACGCCGATGCGGTCACCGCAAGCCAGAGCGCGCCCACAAGCCAACCGGCCACCACGTCGGAGGGATGATGAACGCCCAGAGCGACGCGCGTCAGGCCGACAACGCCCACAACCGCGATCACCGAAACGACAAACACTTTGCGGAATCGGGGCGGCACGGCAGGAAGAAAGACGAGGAGCAGCGTCCCGTAGGCGACCGTCGAGCCCAAGGCATGCCCACTGGGAAAGCTTCCGCCAGGTGCCAATGCGATCGGGACGTCAACCACCGGTCGGGCCCGCTCGACGATCGCCTTTATCCCGGGGCTGAGCACGGCCACGCCGATGCCGGTCACCGCGGCATAGGTCGCCAGGCGAAGCGACCGCCGGATGAGAAGCCACAAGACCGTGGCAGGTAGGATCAGCCACGCGGCCTCTGACCCGCCGAGATGCGTGAGGAACCGCAGCGCCGAGACAGCCCACGCCTTTCCGCTCACTGCCTCGTTCAACGCGTCCACGACCGCGACATCGACCCTCTGGAGCGGATCCCACCGCGCGACCACCAGCGAAAGAACGAGCGTGAACAGCACCCCGGCCGCGAGGACGCCCAAGAACCCGAGCCCGCTTCTGGCCGTGAAGCGTGCCTGGCCCGCGGTCACCAGTCGCTCGTCCTCGGTCTCGTGGCTGCCCTCACGCACACCGTCTCCATCCGCCACGCCTCCACCCAAGCGGCATCTCTGTCACGCAAACCTCAGATGCGCATCGTGAGTGTCGAACCCGCCCATGCGCGAGCGGACTCCGCTTGACGTCCACGCGTTATCACCAGTTCGGCGGATCCGCAGGGCCGGTTCGCAGCGGCTGGAACCTCAAGCCGGTGTCCACCCGTCGCCGAGACCATCCCCGCAGGTGGAAGGATCCTACGTCCTGCCTGCCAAACTCGTTCGGCTCGAATGAGCGCCGGCCGGCCACAGGCGTGCGGGAGAGTTGAGCCAGGCGGTGCCGGAATCGAATCAGAGCGGACGGCAGGACGAGGAGGAATGACACGCCTGTGGATGAAGCGTGTCGTTCGTCTCGGCTTCGTTGCACGCGGCCTCATCTACTTCATTGTCGGTGCAACCGCCGTCTCCGCTGCGGCGGATCAGGGCGAGTTGTTGGGCGGTCATGGTGCGTTGCGCACCCTTGCCAATGAGCCACTTGGCAACGTGCTGCTGGTGGTTGTGTCGATCGGCTTCGGTCGCTACGGGGTTTGGCGCTTGCTACAGGCAGGGAAGCTCATCCTTCACGGTCCTGGCCTGAACGACGTATCGAAGGCAGTCTTCTGGGCCGTACGCGGCGCCCTGTACGGTCTGGCGGCCTGGTCCGCGGCAGCCATAGCCGTGACAACACAACGAGGGGACTCCTCCTCTCCGGTCCTCGCGCTTCCGCCTCCCTCCAGTCTGGTGATCGGCGTGATCCTCCTTGGCGCGACGGCCTTCCTCGCCTACCGAGCGCTCACCTTCGACTTCAACGACGATCTGGGTATCGATGCGGTGACCCCACAAAGACGTGGTTTCGTCCTCGCCGTCGGCCTCGTCGGCCACCTTGCGCGGGCCCTTGCAATCGGGCTCCTCGGTTGGGTCATGGTCTCTTCGGGAATTGGGCTCGACAAGGTCAATAACCTCGGGCTCGACCGCGCACTGAGTGAGCTCCTGGGGGACGGCCACGGGCCGATGGCTACTGGTCACCCTCGGCCTCGGTCTCATCGCGTTCGGCGTCCTGTCGATCGTTCAAGCGCGCTACCGCAGCATCGAGCTCATGTGACGACGGCCGACCCCGAGGATCCGCTCGAGGCAGGCCGCGCTCGGCAACGACATGAGCGACTTCTGCGACCACGACTACCTCCTGATCGCCGCCAAGGCGGACGCTTCGGTGATCACCACGTGCATCCGACTGCCACCCCGCGTTCCGGACCTCCGTCTACACGAACTGGTCGCGGACGTCACCGCGGCCCTGCTCGCATGGAGCAACACGTCGCGCTCGCGATCGTTGCGGGCGTTGAAGGCCTCCAGCCAGGAGCCACGGCCGCGGGATCGGCGAGGTCCACTCCCTCGGCGGCCATGCCAGCCAGCAGGCTCCTGCTCGGCCCGAGGCGCGCGGGTTGTCCATCGCCGCGGCGAATGCCTCGAGCAACTCGTCAAGGTGCGCAAGCAGCCGCTGGAGACGGTCGGAGGCAGGCGAGACCAGGATCCGCCGACCGTACCCAGCAAGGGACGGAGTCAAGGCCGTCCTGGCGTCCGACGCGTTCACAGCATCAGGGGTCCACGACCTCGATCCCGAAATGGCGCATCGGCCATCCTTCGTGTCTCGACGGTCCCGGGGCGCCAGCGACCGCGTTCAGTGCCCCACCGTGAGCTCAGGCGGGCTCGCGGCACAGCGCGTTGGGCTGCCGTGGGACGGGCTCGGGCGCCCAGCCGGCCGCCGGTTCGGCCATCGACTGCACGATCTTGCCAGAGCGGACGGCAATGTTGGACAGCAGCGTGGCGGTGATGCCATGAGTGTGTTCTGTGCCGCCTTGTAGGTAGATGGCACCCTGGGTCGGTGTGGAGGTGGCGATGCGATAGTCCCGCTCGACGCGGACCATGCCCTCCTCGTCTCTCAGGCACAGTTGCCCGGCCTCTCCAAGGACACGCACCGGGTCGACCGGCCGGTAGCCGGTCGCGTAGACGAGCACGTCCGACGTGAGCAAGTTCCGCTCGCCGGTGGGCATGAACTCCACGGTGGCTTCCACGCCGTCCGCTGTGACGGCCACGTCGACGAGTCGTGAGGCGTTGAGGATGCGCAGCCGCTGGCGCCCCTGCACCTTCTCCTGATAGACGCGCCTGTACAGCTCCTGGATGAGCTCGGCGTCGACGACGGAGTAGTTGGTGTTGCGGTGGTAGTCGAACAGCATCCGCTTCACCTCCTTCGGTGCGCTGAAGTACAGGTCGACCGCCTCAGGGTCGAAGATGCGATTCGCGAAGGGCGTGTCGTCAGCGGGCGTGTATCCGTACCGGGCGAACAGCGAGCACACCTCCGCCTGCCGGAACCGGCGGTGCAGGTACTCCGTGGCTTCCGCGGCGCTTTGGCCTGCCCCGACCACGATGAAGCGGCGAGGCGAGGGGACGTCGGGCAAGGCAGCGAGCCGCTCGAGGAGATCGAGGTTGTGCCAGACGCGGTCGCACAGTCGTACGCCGGAAGGAACACTCAGCTCGAGGCCGACGGCGATGACGAGGTTACGGGCCCGGCGAACCTCGATCTCGCCCGACGGCCCACCGCGGCGGACCACCACGTCGAAGCAGGCGACGACATCGCTGTCGGTCACAGGTCGGACGTCGATCACCTCGCTGTCGTAGTCCACGACGTGCCGCATCCTTTGTGCCGCCCACTCCAGGTAGTCGTGGAACTCGAGGCGCAGGGGGAAGAGGATCTTGTGGTTGATGAAATCAACCAGGCGACCCTTGCTGTGCAGGTAGGACAGGAAACTGAAGTCACTCGACGGGTTGCGCATCGTGACGAGATCCTTCAGGAACGACACCTGCATGGTGGCGTCGTCGATCAGCATCCCGCGGTGCCATCCGAACCTCGGCTGCTTCTCGAAGAACCGCGCCTGCAACCCGTCGGGACCGGTCGTCGTGCGGTTGTGCTCGTCGAGCGCGATCGCGAGCGCGAGATTGGACGGTCCGAACCCGATGCCGATCAGATCGAGCACAGCACGTCCCCGTTCAGGGCTGTGAGAAGGGGGCCACCAGCTCAGGCTGTCGAGCCGTCCATGGCTTGGATGAGGCTGTTGGGCCGCATGTCGGTCCAGTGCGTTTCGACGTATTGGATGCAGACCGAACGAGCGTCCCGCCCGTGCACGACGGTCCAGCCGGCCGGCATGTCGATGAAGTCCGGCCAGAGCGCGTACTGGCCCTCATGGTTGACGAGCACCATGTCGGTGCCGTTGGGGTCTTCGAAGGGGTTAGTCATCTGGGCGACCACCTTAGCTTAGGGAAACCTTACCTAACTTCTAGCCCTCCGGTCAAGGGTCCCTTGACGACAGGGCCCGACGGTGCGTCCGGTTTCCGGTTTCACGTGCGCCGGTGTCGATCTCGTGATCCGACCACCATCGTTCTCTGACCACGTGGGTGGTGGCGGTGAGCAGTGCGACGCTTGCCCCGTACTGAGGGTCGGCGTGCAGGTCGTACAGCCGAACGGGGCCCAGAACCGGCGGGCTCGTCGCCGGCTGGAGCACCTGCGGCGGCTCCGCAGGTGCTGATACCACCAGGCAGTCCGGACCGGCGGTCAGTCCTTTGCCATCCGCCTTGAGAACCGCCTCCTTGCGTGTCCAGTACGTCGTGAACGCCCGCACCTGTTCCGCCTCGGGTAGGGAGTCGAGGACCAAGCGCTCGGATTCGGCGAGTGCAGCCGCTACCAGAGCGGGATCGGGCGGTAGCGCCCCGATCTTCTCGACGTCGATGCCGACGGAAACCCCGGCGGTCACCGCCAGCGCGACGAGATCACCGGAGTGTGACAACGAAAACCGCAACCGAGAGGCGGGAGTCAGCAGGCGGGGCTTTCCGTGAGGACCGCCGCAGTGGCGACAGGTCGCGTCGAGCCCCACCGATGCCGGGGGTACACCCAGGTAGCCGCCCACTACGACACGCAGCAGGACGCGGCCCGTGAGGAAACGCGATCGATCCTCTTGGCGCCGGTAGCGCATCATCCGTGTTCGTTCGTCGGCGCTGAGCAGCTCCCGCTCGGTGTCGAGGACGGGGCGGGGCCGAGCCCACCAGACGTGGCACTCGTTGACGTCGATCACGCTTGGTCGTCCGAGTCGTCGGCTTGGCGTCCATGGTCTGATGAGACCGCGGGCCGCATACCGGTCCAGTGAGCGTTCACCTATTCCGGGCCGGGTCCTGGCGCGGATGGGGGGTCGTCGGCGAAGCCGTCTTCGAATTCGTCGATCTCGTCCTGGCTCAGCTCCACCAGCAGGTCGGACGGGGTGTGCCCACCCGCACCCGGGGCGCGCGTGTGGGTCACCAGCGCGTCGAGGGCGACGAACCAGCCGTCAGCGAGTTCGCGGACGTCGCATTCGGGCAGCAGCGCCGAGGGCCACGACCACGTGACCGACAGCTCCGGCCCGGTTGGCCGGTCGCGGGTGATGGCGTTGATCTCTACGACATAGGCGACCGGCATATCGTCGTCGACAGAGCCGGACAGCGCCTGGCTCAGCGCGGAGAAGCCTTCCGGGTCGGGGTTCTCCGGCGACGCTGTGGGGAACCGGCCCAGGTAGTTGAACCCGATCTGAGGCCAGCGCAACGGCGCGAGCTCGACGCGAGTGCGGGCGTTGAGGTAGCGCAGCAGGCCGAACCCCACGCCGTTGTCCGGCAGCGCCCGCAGTTGCTCCTTGATCCGCTTCACCGCGTGCCCAGCCGCCGGGCCGCCGCGCAGCGCCTCCGCCCGGTCGATCGCACCCGGCTCGAGCCGGACGGGGAACGTGCTGGTGAACCAGCCGACCGTGCGCGAGACGTTGGCGCCTGGCACGACGTCCTCACGGCCGTGGCCCTCCAGGTTGATGAGCACGCCATGGTCCCCATCGCCAGCGCGGCCGCGCCGCTGGCGCCAGTCGGCAACGGCCAGTGCCAGCGCGGTGAGCAGCACGTCGTTGACCCCGGCGTGGAACGCCGCGGGCACCTCGGTCAGCAGAGGCGCGGTCCGCTCCGGCGGGAGCATGCAGGTCAGGTGGCGGGTGGTGGCCGCGGTGTCGCGCTGACGGTCGATCGGCAGCGACGACAGCGGCGGGTCGGCGGGCTCCAGCATCTCCCGCCACAGGGACAGCTCGGCCTCCCGGCCGGGCCGTTGCGCCTCCTTGGTGAGTCCGCAGGCCCAGCGGCGGAACGACGTGGCGACCGGCTCCAGCCGAACAGGCCGGCCGGCCGCGACGGCCTCCCAGGCGGCGGCCAGGTCGGGGACGAGGATCCGCCATGAGACGCCGTCAATGACGAGGTGGTGCACGACGCACAGCAGCCGGCCGGCGTGGTAGGGACCCGTGTCGAACCACACCGCCTGCACCATGACCCCCGCGTCGGGATCCAGCCGGGACCTCGCCGCGGCCAGATGCTCCTCGACGAGCGCGTCAAGTGCCCCGGGGTCGGCCCTGGTCGCGTCGACGCGGGTCAGGCAGTGGCCCGCGCGCACCGCGCCGGGCGGCGGCACGTCGAGCTCCCATCCGTCGGCCGAGCGCAGCAGCCGTGCGCGCAGCATCGCGTGGTGGTCGAGCACCGCCTGGAGCACGGTGGCGAGCCGCTCCTGGCCAGCCCCTGCGGGGATCTGCACCAGCATGGACTGGTTGTGGCCGTCGATCACGCCGCCGTGCTCGCGCAGCCACGCGATGATCGGGGTGATCGGCACGCGGCCGAGCTCGGCGTCGGGGTGCTCCGGCTCGGGGGCACCAACCGGGCGGGCCACTCGTGCCAGCCGGGCGACGGTGCGCTGCTCGAAGACGGCCCGCGGGGTGATCTCGAGCCCCTCCCGGCGGGCCCGACCGACCAGCACGATCGAGGAGATGCTGTCGCCACCGAGGCTGAAGAAGTCGTCGGCGATGCCGACCTCCTCCACCCCGAGCACCTCGCCGACCAGTCCCGCGAGCAGCTCCTCGGCTGCGGTCCGTGGCCCGGCATCACCCCCACGGCTGGGAGGCCCTGGCGCGGGCAGCGCCTCGCGGTCGAGCTTGCCGTTGGGGTTGCGCGGCAGCTCGGGCAGCGCCACGAACGCGGCGGGGACCATGTAGTGGGGCAGATCTGCGGCCAGGTGGCGGCGCCACGCCTCAGGGTCGGCGTCAGCCCGCGGTGCAGGGACGACGTAGGCGACCAGCCGCGCCGGGCTACCGTCCGGCCCGTCGCGACGCGCCACGACGGCGGCGGCGGCGACCCCCGGATGGCGCAGCAGCACGCTCTCGACCTCCCCGGGTTCCACCCGGAATCCGCGGATCTGCACCTGGTCGTCGCTGCGGCCGAGGAACTCCAGTTCGCCCGCGGGCGACCAGCGGGCCAGGTCGCCAGTGCGGTACATCCGCGACCCGGGCGGGCCGAACGGGTCGGCGACGAACCGCTCGGCGGTGAGGCCGGGGCGACCGAGGTAGCCGCGGGCCACGCCGTCACCGCCGATATAGAGCTCCCCCACCACCCCTTGGGGCTGCGGGAGCAGGCCGGGACCGAGGACGTAGACACGGGCGCCCGGATCGGGTCGCCCGATCGGCGGCGTTCGGCCGCGCCAGCCGGGCGGGGCGGCCCACAGCGTCTGGTTGACCGTCGACTCGGTCACGCCATAGGCGACGACGAAACGCACCCGCTGCGACCAGCGGCTCACCAGCTCCGCCGACACCGTCTCCGAGCCGACGAGCAGGGCGATCCGGTCGGGGAAAGCGGCGTCCAACGGGACGACCGCCAGCAGCGAGGGCGGGATCGCCAGCACGGTGAGCTGCTCGTCGCGGGCGAACGTGAGCAACGCGTCGACGTCGGTGCGGCGGTCGGAGGGCACCACCACGAGGCAGCCGCCCGACAGCAGCGCCATGCACAGCTCCCACACCGCGATGTCGAAGCTCAGCGCGGCGAACTGACCGACTCGGCTGCCGGGCCCGACTCCCAACCGGTCCTGCGCCGTCGCGACGAGGCTCGCGATGCCGCTGTGGGTCACCACGACGCCCTTGGGCCGGCCGGTCGAACCGGAGGTGTAGACCACGTATGCGGCGCGGCCGAGATCGTCGCCGAGATCGGGCGCCCCGGGGTCGCCGGCGCGGGTGTCCCCCTCGACCCCGTCGGCGGCATCGAACAGCAGCCGGTCGATTCCGACGTCTGCCGGCAGCCGAGGCGCTGCCGCTGCGGTGGTCAGCACCAGGGCGGGAGCCGCGTCGGCGAGCACGTAGGCGAGGCGCTCCGCCGGGTGGTCGAGATCCAGCGGCAGGCAGGCGCCGCCCGCCTTCTGCACGGCGAGGAACGCCACGACGTACTCGACCGAGCGCTCCAGCGCCAGCGCCACCACCCGCTCCGGGCCCACACCGCGGTCGCGCAGGACATGAGCGAGGCGGTTCGCGCGCCGGTCCAGCTCGGCGTAGGTCAGCTCGCGTCCGTCGGCGCGCACCGCGGCGGCGTGGGGAGTACGGGCCGCCTGCGCGGCGAACAGCGACGGCAGGCTGGCCGCGGGCAAGGGCCGCTGGGCGGTGCCGATGCCGCTGCCGAGGACCTGCCGGGCCTCGTCGCGGGAAACGAGGCCGCAACGGCCGACCGGCCGGGCCGGGGCGGTTGCGACGGCGGTGAGCATCCGCTCCAAGCGCCCCGCCAGGGCCGCGGCCTCGGCGGGTGTGACCGCGTCGGTGCGGTGGTGCAGCGCGAGGCGCAGCCGCTCACCGGGCGTCACGACGACGGTCAGGGGGTAGTGGGTGGCGTCGTGTGACTCGACCCCGGTGATCCGAAGGCCGGCGACCACCTCATCGGAGAGGTCCCGGGGATGGTTCTCGAAGACGACGAGCGTGTCGAACAGCTGCCCCAGACCCGCCCGGCGCTGGATCTCGGAGAGCCCGACGTGCTGGCTGCCGAGAAGGTCGGCCTGCTCGTCCTGTAGGCGGCGCAGCGCCTGGCACAGTGGCTCGGCCGGGCGCACCCGGACCCGCACGGGCACGGTGTTGACGAGCAGTCCCAGCATGTTCTCCACGCCGGGGATCTCGGCGGGGCGAGCGGCGACGGTGGTGCCGAACACGACGTCGTCGCGGCCGGTCGTGGCGGCGAGGACGACCGCCCACGCACCCTGCAGCACCGTGTTGAGGGTCAGGCCGTGCTGGCGGGCAGTGGTGACGAGATCGGCGGTGACTTCGGCGGACAGCTCGGTGACGTGCTCGGCGCCGGGGCCGGGGACGTCGCCGGCGGTGGGAGCGAGCAGCGTGGGGCGCTGCAGCCCATCGAGCGCGCGTTCCCACGCGGCGTGCGCGGCGTCGCGGTCCTGCTCGAGCAGCCAGGCGAGGTAGTCGCGGTAGGGCGTCACCGGGGGCAGCGCCGAAGCGTCGCCGCGGCTGGCGTAGAGCGCGAGCAGTTCGCGAACGAGCAGCGGGGTGGACCAGCCGTCAAGCAGGATGTGGTGGCTCGTCAGCACCAGCCGGTGGTCATCCGCGCCAAGGCGGACGAGCACGAGCCGCAGCGCGGGCGGGCGGGCGAGGTCGAAGCGGTGCGCGCGCTCGGCGGCGATGAGGTCGGCGAGCCCGGGCCGCGCGCTCGTCCGGGTCGAGGTCGGAGACGTCGACCTCCCGCCAGGGCAGCTCGACGGCGCGCGGCAGCAGCTGTGCGGGCCGCCCGGAGCGGCCGAGCCGGAACCCGGCGCGCAGGTTGGCGTGGCGCCCGAGCAGGGCCTCGCCGGCTGCGCGGAACGCGGCTGGGTCGACGGGCCCGGCCAGGGCGACGACGAGCTGCACCGCGTAGACGTCCGGCCCGCGGTCGCCGTTCGTCCCGTCGTAGAGGGCATGGAACAACAGCCCCTCCTGAAGCGGTGACAGCGGCAGCAGGTCCTCCAGGCCGGCGCGTCCCATCAGCTCTCCTCTCCCCGCCTGCCAGGCATGTCGTCCCCGTCGGGGCCCAACAGCTCGAGCCCGTCCGCGTCGTCGCGTGGCCGCACCAGCAGTGCGGCGGTCTTGTGCGGCAACCGGACGTGTCCGGCGGCGCGGAACCCGGCGCGGCCGAAGGCGCGGACCGCGGCGGCGTTCTTCTCGTCCGGCTCGGCGACGACCCGGCTGCATGCGGGAGCGGCCGCCAGCAGCCCGTCGGCGACGGCTCGCAGCAGCGCGCTGCCGAGCCCGCTCCCGCAGCGGGCCGGATCGCCGATGGCGATGTGGACGCCGAGGTCGTGCGGTCGCGCCGGGTAGTGCGCGGCCAGGCGGTCGCGGACGACCCGGTAGATCTCGAGGTAGGCGAACGGCTCCCCGTCCAGCGCCACAAGGCAGGGCCGCGAGTGCTGCCCGGCGAGCTGGCCGGCGAGCTCGGCCTGCCAGCGCCGCATGGGCCAGGCCTGGCCCCACCGGGCGGCCACGTGCGGTGCGGACATCCAGGCATGGACACGTTGCAGGTCCTCACCCCACGCCCGGGCGACCCGGATCGACCACGGGTCGTCGAGCCGGGGCAGGGGCGGCGGACCGACCTCATGCTCCCCCGCTTGCGACGTCTGCAGCACGAGCAATCCACGTTGATTAAGGTTAGCCTTACCAAATGCAAGCTAGGCCGGGGCCGACTGGCCCGTCAAGCAGAGCGGGGCGCGACAACGCCAAGGGATCGCCGCGCGCGGGCGCAGGGAGCGAAGCAGCACAGAAGATCACCATCGGTCGGCCACACGAACAAGGATGCTCTGTGAGCAGCACATCGACCTCTGGCCGGGCTGTGCTGCGATCCGCCCTCCGCGGACAGGGCAGGCAACTGGCCTCGTCCTCGGCCTTCTTCGCCGGGCACCAGGGCAGTGAGGCCCTCGTCCCCGTCCTGATCGGCGTCGTCATCGACCGCGCCGTCGCCGACAACGACGTGTCGCAGCTGCTGGTGTGGCTCGGGGTCCTCGGGGTGGTGTTCGTCGTGCTGTCGACGAGCTGGCGCTTGGGGGTTCGACGGGCCCAGCACTCGGCACTGCGAGCGGGCCAGCAGCTGCGACTCGACCTGGCTACCCGCGTGGTGGATGCGTGCGGCGGGGCCGCGACCGGTCGGCTGCCCGGTGACCTTGTCAATGTTGCCACCGCCGACGCCACCCGGGTGGGGACGGTCTGCTTCGGACTGCCCCCGGCCGTCAGCGCGCTCACCGGGCTTGTGGTCGCCGCCGCCGCACTGCTGGTGATGTCGATCCCTTTGGGGATGCTGGTGCTGCTCGGCACCCCCCCGCTGCTCTCCCTGCTGGGGCTGCTGAGCCGCCCGCTCGAGCGCCGCTCCAGCGCCGAGCAGGAGGAGGCCGGGCAGGCCTCGGGCCTCGCCGCCGACCTGGTCGCCGGCATCCGCGTGCTCAAAGGCGTCGGCGCCGAAGTGGCGGCGCGCGACCGCTACCGCGACGTCAGCCGATTGTCGTTGGCCGCGACGCTTCGCGCCGCCCGCGCGCAGGCCTGGTACAAGGGAGCAGTCCTGGCCGCGAACGGGCTGTTCCTCGCCCTGGTCGCGCTAGTCGGCGGCCGGCTGGCCGTTCAGGGTGGGATCACCGTCGGTGAGCTGGTGGCCGCCGTCGGCCTGGCCCAGTACCTCATCGGCCCGCTGAAGGTGTTCGGCTGGTTCAGCGAGCGGCTGGCACAGGGTCGCGCCTCCGCCGACCGCATCGCCGCGGTGCTCTCCGCACCGCCCGCTGTCACCGCCGGCACGGGCACGCTGCCCGATCCGATCCGTGGCGAGGTCCGGCTGCGCGGCGTGCGGGAGGGGACCCTCGCCGGACTGGATCTGACCGTGCGCCCCGGGGAGCTGCTCGGGGTCGTCGCCGAGCCGGGCGACGCCGCATCGCTGCTGCGTTGCCTCAGCCGCGACACCGACCCAGTGGCCGGTCGCGTGGAGCTCGACGGCCTGCCGCTCACCGACCTCGATACCGCTGACGTCCGGTCGGCGATCCTCGTCGTGACCCACCATGCCACGCTGTTCGAGGACAGCCTGGCCGACAACGTCCGCGCAGCCGCCCCTGCCGGCGCGGACGTCGATGCGGCGATGCGGGCGGCGCAAGCACACGAGGTGGCGCGCGCGCTGCCCAACGGCGCGGCGTCGATGGTCAGCGAGGCGGGCCGATCCCTGTCGGGCGGGCAGCGCCAGCGGGTCGTGCTCGCGCGCGCTCTCGCCGCAGACCCGCCCGTCCTGGTCCTGCACGACCCGACCACCGCCATCGACGCGGTGACCGAGGCACGGATCGCCGACGGGATCCGCGCACTGCGCCGAGGTCGGACCACGATCGTGGTCACGACCAGCCCGACGCTGCTCTCCTCGACCGACCGGGTCGTCACGCTCGAGCATGGCGTCGCCACGGCCGAGGGTGCTCACGCCCACCTGTTGGGCACCCTCGAACCGTACCGGCGGACCGTGCTGGCATGACCGCGCGCAGTCTGCTCCCCACCGCAACACCCAGCCGAACCCGCGCCGGGCTACGACAGCTGATACGCCCGCATCGGCTGCTCGCGGTCGGCGCGCTTGCTGCCCTTGCCGCCTCCGCAGCGGTGAGCCTGTTGGCGGCTCCCCTGCTCGGCCACATCGTGGACCTCGTGGTGCAGGACCGCCCGGCCACCGCGATCAGCGTTCCGGTGCTGATGCTCGCCGTGGTGGGCATCGCTCAGGGACTGCTGGCGGTTGTTGGCATCACGTGGATCTCTCGGCTTGGCGAGGGCCTGCTGGCCGAGCTGCGGGAACGCTTCGTCGAGCGGGCTCTCGCGCTGCCGCTGGAGCAGATCGAGCTGGCCGGTAGCGGCGACCTGACCTCGCGCGTCACCGAGGACGTCAGCGTGATCGGCGAGGCGGTGCGCGACGCCCTACCCGAGTTCACGCGGTCCGTGCTGCTCATCGGCCTGACCCTGGTGGCCCTGGGCGCGCTGGACTGGCGGTTCGCTGTGGCCGCGCTCCTCGCCACCCCGGTGCAGGTCGTGACGGCACGCTGGTACCTGCGTCGATCCACGCCGGTCTACCGCACCCAGCGAGAGGCCATCGGCGCACAGCGCCAGCAGCTCCTCAGCACCCTCGGTGGCGCGGAGACGGTGCGCGCACTCGGTGTCGGGACGGACCACGTCCGCCGCGTGCGCAACCGGACCGAGCACACCGTCGCGACGTCGATGCGCGTGGTCGGTCTCCACACCCGTTTCTTCGGCCAGCTCAACGCCGCCGAGTACATCGGGCTGAGCGCGGTCCTCCTCACGGGGTTTCTGCTCGTCCGCGCCGACGCGGTCACGCTCGGGATGGCCAGCGCGGCCGCACTGTACTTCGTGAACCTGTTCGACCCGATCAACCAGGCGCTGTTCCTACTGGACAAAGTGCAGGCGGCAACGGCCAGCCTTTCCCGGTTGATCGGGGTCGTGGAGCTGGCGCCCGCACCCCAGCCCGAACACGGCTGCCACCCCAACGATTCGTCGATCAAGACGGCCGGGCTCGGCCACGCCTACGAGCAAGGCCACGACGTCCTCGCCGACGTCGAGCTGGACATACCGGCAGGCGCGCAGGTCGCCCTGGTGGGGGTGAGCGGCGCCGGAAAGTCCACCCTGGCCAAACTGATCGCCGGCATCCACCGACCCACCCGCGGATCGGTGCTCGTTGGCGGGATCGACCTCGACAACCTCGGCGACGGACGCAGCCGGCAGACCGTCATGCTCATCACCCAAGAGGTGCACGTCTTCGCCGGGCCGCTGTCCGCGGACCTGCGCTTGGTCCGCCCGTGCGCGATCGACGACGAGCTGCGGGACGCGCTGAGCCGGGTCGACGCGTTGACCTGGGTGGAGGCACTGCCCGACGGCATCGACACGGTGGTCGGCTCGGGGGGTCACGAACTTACCGTGGTCCAGGCCCAGCAGATCGCGCTCGCCCGGTTGGTACTGGCCGACCCTCCGGTCGCGATCCTAGACGAGGCGACCGCCGAGGCGGGCAGTGCCGGGGCCCGGATCCTGGAGGGTGTCGCGCTGCGCGCGCTAGAGGGCCGCACGGGTCTGCTCGTGGCCCACCGGCTGACCCAGGCGGCGGGTGCCGACCTCGTGGTCGTGCTGGAGGACGGTCGGATCGTCGAACAGGGCACCCACCACGAGCTCGTGGAGGCCGGAGGCTGCTACGCCCAGCTGTGGACGGCGTGGTCGGTCGACCGCCACCAACCTTGATACGGCTCTCCAGCTGGACGAGGACCGAGCAGTGAGTGCGCGAGCGGATCGAGGAGCGAGCCACGGCTGCAGTTGCTCACGAGCGACCCGGGGACGGCGAAGGCTCACGTTCCGTCGTCACTTCTGTGCGGGGGTTGCCGTCGACGGCGGCCGCCAGCTGGGGCACCAGCTCGTCGAGCAGGAAGGGCAGGCTCAGCACCGTGCTGAACGACAGCGCCCCGGCGAGCTGTCCGTCGGGTTCCAGGAACAGGTCGCGGCCTTCCTTGACAACATCGAGGCGCTGGTAGAGCGGCTCGTCCGCGAGCTGCTCACGGCCCTCGGTGTCGTTGACGACCCAGACCATGACGTCGACGTCGGTCAGGCTCAGCCGTTCGCGGCTGATCGGTGCGGAGAACTCGTCGCCGACGAACCGTGCGACCTCTTCGGGGATCTCGAAGCCCAGGGCGGTCATGAAGCGCGAGCGGAGGTCCTGCCGACCGTAGACGTGGTAGTCGGCATCGCCACCCCCGAGGAATCCGACCATCCCGGTCGCATCCTGAAACGCGGCATGCTGCTCACGCACAGCCTCGAAACGCGACTCCAGCGCGCTGATCAGCTCCTCGGCGCGGTCCTCCCGGCCCACAGCGCGACCGATGATCCGGGTCTGCTCCTGCCAGGGGACGCCGAAGTCGACGTAGTCGTCGGACTGGGCCACTGTGGGAGCGATCTGCGACAGCAGGCCGTACTGCTCCTGGGTCATCCCCGAATAGATGCCGACGATCAGGTCAGGTTGCAGGGCCGCGACCTGCTCGAAGTCGAGCTCTCCCACGGGCAGGACCGTCGGCTCGGCGTCGCCCAATTCGTCCTGCGCCCACACCCAGGTGGCGTGGGGCTTGCCACCGAACCACTCGCGGACGGCCACGGGGGTGATCCCCAGCGCCAGCAGCGGGTCCTGGTCATTGAAGCCGACCGACACCACCCGTTGGGGCTCGGATTCGATGGTCGTCTCCCCGAATTTGTGCTGGATGGTGACCGGGAAGTCCGTCTCGGCGGCCGTCTCCCGGTCGCTCCCGGTGGAGGTACCGGTGCCCGTTGCGGTGGTGGCGTCGGTGTCGCCGTCTCCGCCGCAGGCGGTCAGCGTGAGCAGAGCGGCGAGCAGGGCGGCCAGTCTCGTCCAGGTCGTCAATGCACCTCCGGTTCCGACGTCTGCAGCAAGAGGCACCCGCCTTTACTAAGGTTAACCTTACCGAACCAGAAACATAGGCGGGGCCCAACTCCTCCGTCAAGCAGGGCGCGAAACCTGGAGCGGGGGACGCCCCCGCTCGGGACGAGGGCGCTCACCACGGCTCGAAGCCGGTTCGGCGTATCGCGAACAGAGGCTCAGGCGTCGCTCGGCTCGTTGGCGTCCGCAGGCGCTGGCCTGCTGTCGAGGGCGGCTGCGAGCGCGCCTACGGACAAGCCGATCGCTGCCGCGACGAGCACGGCCGTGAGCGTGGGAGGCAGCAGGTTCGTCTGCACAGCCAGCCGTGCCTGTGGCAGGCGGGAGACCCCCCATACGACCACCGCCACGATCGCCGCCAGCGTCGGGGCGAACCTCGAACGTTCGTCGGTGGTGCGCAGTGCGAGCGCGCCACCGAGCACGGCGAGCACGGGGAGCCCGATGCCGACGAGGTTCGCGGACGACTCCGCATGCAACAGTTCCCCGAGCGCGGCGGCGAGGGCCAGCAGGCTGGCTCCGACGACCGGTACGACCGACGCCCGGCCCGACCGACGACCCCCGACCAAAGCGAGGCCCCCGGCAGCGAGGGCAGCGACGACGAGGACCCACCAAGGCACGGGTGGGAGCCACTCGAGCTGTCCGTGGACGACCACCGGCTCACCGTCGACAGTGAGCGGCACCGTCCAGTCGAACACGATCCGACGCTGTCGCGGGTCGGATTGCACGGCGGGCGGGGGTTCGGGGGACATCCAGTGGATGCGGTGGTCGTGCCACTCGGCGACGTAGGCGCCTTCCGCCCCGATGATCTGCCAGCTGGGTTCCGCGCCGGACTCGGCGCGATCGGGCACGGCGACGTCGGCGTAGCGGTCCTCGTTGAGGGACGCGGCCGGTGAGTTGTCGTTGATGTGCAGCGATCCGTCGGGGTCGATGCGCAGGTACGGCTCGGGGTCTTCGCCTCGGCCTCCGTAGCCGTGGATCACCACGGTGTGGCCGGGTTGCACGACCAGCCGCAGGTAGGAGTCGCCGCCTCCCACGCTGACGTCGATCGCGTCGGTGGCGGGCTCCAGGCGGGTCACGGTCGAGCGGTAGCTGGTCGAGCCGACGTCGTCGACGGCGTGGGCGTGGGCGGGCGCGGCCGCGACGGTCGCGACCGTGCCCATCGCCGCCGCCGTGACGATGATGTTCCTCAGGATTGTGGACACGTCTGCCTCCCGAGTCAGGGATTGACGGTGAAGGTGACGGTGGCGGTCTCCCGCTCGAAACGGGACATGGTCACGACGGCCTCGATCTGCCAGGTGCCGGCGATCTGCAGCTCAGGACCGGTGTGCAGCCAATGGCCGGGACCGGCGACGGCCGGTTCGCGTTCGAGCGGCCCGATGTCCTGCTCGGGCATGGCGAACCGCAAGGTCACGTCCTGGGCGTCCACCGGTCGTCCGGTCTGATCGAGCAGATACAGGTGGATCTCGTTCGTGCCGGCACGGTTGGGGTCCACGGTGACGTTCAGCGTGTGGTCGGCCACGGTCACGTCGGTGGTGAACACCCCGCCGACGCCGGCCGCTTCACGTGCCGGCTGCAGCGAGACGAGCACGGAGGTGACCGCGATCACCGCGACCATGAGCCCGGCCTCGACCGCGACGGTACGGCGCAGCAGACGGCGCCCAGCACCAAGCCGCTCCACGTCCCGCACCGCGGGGACCAGCCGGTAACGGTTGTAAGCCGCGACAGCCATGATCAACGCGACGAGGGCGAGCTTGGCGACCAGCACCTGCCCGTAGGGCGTGGTCAGCAACGCCCGCAGGGCACGCACCTCCAGCCACGCCAACCCCCCGCCCGAGACGGCGACCGCCGCGAGCGCACCGGCGGCGACCTGCGAGTAGCGGCTCACCGCGGCCGCCGACACCGACGCGTCCGCCTCACGGCGTTGCCACCACAGCACCGCGCCCAGC
Source organism: Actinomycetota bacterium (assembly GCA_019347675.1). Taxonomy (NCBI): domain Bacteria; kingdom Bacillati; phylum Actinomycetota; species Actinomycetota bacterium. The sequence goes on from JAHWKW010000022.1 coordinate 30,141, forward strand.
GCCACCAACCCTCCGAACCACACCGCGGCCGCTGCGACGTGGGTCACGTCGGCCAGGCCGGCGAACCAGCGTGGCTGGGTGACGGCGGAGTGCCCCACGAGCACGAACGACGCGACCGCGACCGCCCCCGCCACAGCCGCGTACAAGGTGCGGTCGGGCCACCGGCTCAACAGCGTGGCGAGCGCGACGAGAGCGGCGGTGCGCACCACCATCCCGATCCCGAAGGGGCTGGCGGTCACCTCCACCAGGACCTCCCGGTCGAACATGCCGGCCAGTCCGGTGCCGGCGAGGCTGCCCACCTGGACCGCGAGGAGGGCGATCGTGGCGGCGGCGGCGCCAGCCGCGGCCCACACGCCGAAGCGCCGCAGGCGACGGTCGACCGCCGCGGCGAGCTCACCATCCGAGGCCACCGCCTGCCGTCCCTCGGCCGGTCGGCGCCAGACCGTCGCGAGGAAGAACGTGCCGCCAGCAGCCAGGAGCCTGGCGAGGAACGCCACCGTGCGTACCACCGCGCCGGCCAGCGTCCAGCGGTTGGCGGACGCGTCGGAAAAGATCGCCGCGAACGTGCCCTCGTCCACCGCCGTGTCGACCCCGGCGGCGAACAGGAACGCCCCACGCACCAGATGACCGTCAGCGGACACCACCCGCCACGTCAGGATGTAGACGCCGTCAGCGAGTTCGCCGTCCACCGGCACGACGATCTCGTCGGGGGCGGACGCGGTGTCGGAGCCCACAGACACCTGTTCAGCGGACTCGTCGTAGAGGCGGATGCCCCGTGGGGGCACGCTCACCGGTTCGTTGAACCGCAACGTCACCTCGGCAGGGGCCTCGTCGAGCACACTGCCGTCGACGGGTGAGGTCTGCGTCAGGACGGCGTGCGCTGCTGCCGGTGCGGCCAGAGCCGCCAGCACGCCCGCGACCGCCGTCACGACCAGCGCGAGACGCCACACGTGGAACCGCATGAGCACCTCACCGTCAGGCAAGGCGACCCCCAGGTGAGAGGAGGCCGCCCCGCTCCCGATCAGCCTCGTCGGGCCAACGCGACTGCCGCACCGCCAGCGGCGAGCGCGGCGACCAGTGCCGCGACCGCCAGGATCCGCGCCTGGGAGGCCGCCGCTTCCGCGTCGCGCACGGCCGACGTCAGCGTGTCCTCGTCGCCCGAGGCGGCATCGGCGGCCGCCTGGCCGTGCCCGCTGCCGCCTTCGGTCAGCGTCAGGGCCGGTGCCGGCTCTTCCAGATCACCGGGTGACTGCCCCTCGGCGGGACGTTCGATCCAGGCGTGCTCGCCTTCCTCGCAGGTCTGGATCACCGGGAAGTACAGGGTCTCGCCGGGCGCGTCGGGCAGTCGGACCGACAGGCCGAACTCCTGGAACGCCCCGTCGGGGATCGGCGGCCCGCCGAACCAGCGCACCTGCTGCACCCCTTCGGTGATCTTCTCACCGTGCAGCATCACGGGTTCGGAGAGCTCGCCGACGACGGTCTCGTACTCCCAGCCCGGGACGAGCTCCGGCTTGACCGACACGACACCGTCGGGGATCTGGATCGCGATCTCGGTCGTCGGTGACCCCTCACAGCCGTGCCCGATCCGGAACGCGAACCGGGCGAAGCTGTCCGCCGGGGCCTCAGACGGGTTGATGGTGGCGTGCGCCCAGACCGGTGCCGACCCGAGCGCGACGAACGTGACAGCGGCCAACGCCGCGATGATGAACCGACGCATGATGAAAGAACCTCCTGTGCTGTGACCTTCGAGAACGTGCCGCCATCACGGCTGCGCGCAGGCAGCCGCGATCGACAGGTCAACAGCGAACGGGAGGCCCCCGACGGGTCAGGCCGACCCGATCGGGCCGGCAGCGGACCGGCACCACCGTCGCCACCGGCGCCTCGACGCGGACGGCGATGCCCAGACGGACGCGAGGGACGGGCTGCCCAAGCCAGGCGGCCACGCGTTCACCGGTGCGCAGCAGCGCCGTGGCCAGCAACGCAGCCGCCAGCTGGACGACGAGGCCCGTGAGGACGACCGGCTCGGCGAGAAGTTGCTCCGTGCCGATCCCCGCTGCGGCGCGTTCGCCCGCCTCCAACAGCAGGAAGCTGACGACCTGCGCCGACGCCAGCTGCGGCCACAGACCTCGCCACGACGAGCCGCCGCGGCGCCGCTCACGTGCGAACCCGTACCCGCACGCCCCCACGACGCCGAACAAGGCCGCGGCGAGCCACGGCAACGGCCAGCTCGCGTGCCCGGACTCCGCGAGGGCGTTCGTGTGCGCGTGCCCTGTCGGACCGAGCGTGTACACGAGCGCGTGCCCGCCGACGATCGCCGCCACCACCACGACGGACGCGGCGACGAGACGCACGATCCGGCGGGACACGACCACCTCCCGGCGACCAGACGGGTGGAGCGACTGCAGAAGATAGTACGCGCCGCTTCTCGGCTCGTGGCGGGCTAGTCACGGCAGGCCATCTTGAGGTCACCCGTAACTCCAAGGCCCCCACCCGCGCCAACGTGACTGCAATCAATCAACAGCCGACCACACACCGTGGGTCGAACGTCCCAGAGGAGACCAACGATGCTCGAGACACTCTTCAGCGCGCTGAGCGCCAAGGTCGCTGCCGGTGCGATCAGCGCCGTCACCGCAGCCGGCCTGGTCGCAGGCGCCACCGGACAGCTCCCCGACGCGATGCAGGACGGGCTCAGCGAAGCCGCTGCCCGCGTGGGGATCTCGGTCCCCGCCGGCGGCCAGGACCAGCCGGTCGACACCACCACCGAACAGACCGAAGAGCTTGGCACGCACGACGTCGAGACCCACGAGCGCGGCGACGAAGACCGCAGCGATGCGGTGCGTTCGGTGATCGACGAGTACCACGGCGAGCCGGGCGAGTTCGGCAAGTCGCAGTCGCAGTCCGATGACCCCAGCGAGTTCGGTCGTGCGGTGTCCGACGCCGCGTCCGAGGGTCGGGCGTCGGCAGGCCGCGAAGCCGGTACCGACGTCGCCGATGACAAGCGCCCCGAGCGGCCCGCCGCGGCCGACGAGGCCAGCCGTCCCAGCAACCCGCCGGCGGACGTCACGGCCGACGAGGCCAGCGACGCCTACCGCCCCAGCAACCCGCCAGCGGACGTCCCCGCCAACGAGGCCAGCGACGCCTACCGCCCGCAGGACCCCCCCGCGGACGCCGGTGAGGGCGAGCACTCCGACAGCGTGGAGCGCCCCACCCGCCCGTAACCCCCGACAGCCAGCAGGCGGACCCCGGACGACCATCGTCCGGGGTCCGCGCCATCCCGGTGGCGAGGCCCGGCGGACGCGCTAGCCCCGGTGCGATCTGTCCGACCGCAACGACCGCATCAACCTGCGAGCGGCGACCGCGAGACAGCGAGGCCGCAAGACCATCTCGCTGCGCCAGATCACCGGTCGCAGTCCCGCCGGGCACCAAACCGAGCAGAGGTACGGATGTACCGGGACGAACGTCGGCGCCTGGGACGCCACGTGCCGCCCCTCGTCGGGTGTACTCGGAGCGGAGGGCGCCCCGGCGGCAGATGAGGCCGACGGCGAGGGATCGGGCTGCCGCTCCGGTCCGGAGGGCGGTCAAGCGATGGTGTGGGTCGTGCTGGGATGCCCCTGCGTGTCAACGAGCTCACAGACCGCAGCCCATTCCCGCCGGCACCGACTTCTCCTTGGTCGTGGAGTCCGACGTCCCCATCGTCGTCCGGCACACCCGGCTGCCGAGCAGGGATCGCCTGATGCGCACGTGCGTGTGGGAACAGCCACCGCACACGCAGCAAAGCGACCATAGGAAGGACGATGAGATGGTGACGACCGCCGAAGCGGCCATGACCCGCCTCAAGCAGTGGGGGGTCACCCAGATCTTCGGATATCCCGGCGACGGTATAAACGGGCTGCTAGAGGCCTTCGAATCCGTGGAAGGAACTCGCTTCATACAGGTTCGCCACGAGGAGCTTGCCGCTTTCGCGGCCTGCGCGTACGGCAAGTTCACCGACCGCCCAGGGGTTTGCATGGCCACCTCCGGACCTGGGGCGATCCATCTGCTGAATGGCCTCTACGACGCGAAGCTCGACCACTCACCGGTTGTCGCCATCGTTGGAGACCAGGCCACGAGTAGCCGCGGGACGTCCTTCCAGCAGGAGGTCGACCTGCGCAACCTGTTCAAAGACGTCGCAAGCGACTACGTGGTGGAGGTGACCTCACCGAAGCAGATCCCGGTCGTCATCGATCGCGCCTACCGCACCGCGGTGGCGGGCAGGACCGTGACCTGCATCATCATGGCCAGCGACGTCCAGGAAGAGGAGCACCAGAACCCGTCGAACACCTTCAAGGAGCTGCCCGGCAGTCTGGCAGGTGTCAAGCAGCCCATCGTGTACCCGCCTGAGGACGAGCTTGACCGGGCCGCCGACGTCATAAACGCGGGATCGAAGGTCGCCATTCTCGTCGGGCAGGGAGCCGCGGGCGCGAAGGATGAGGTCAAGGAGCTGACCGAGCTGACCGGGGCCGGCATCTCCAAGGCACTCGTGGGCAAGGACGTCCTGCCCGACGATCTTCCCTACATGTGCGGCGCGATCGGGCTGCTCGGGACGCGTCCAAGCTGGGTGCTCATGGAGCAGTGTGACACGCTCGTCATGATCGGAACCACCTTCCCGTACACACAGTTCCTGCCCGAGTACGGTCAGGCGAGAGGGGTGCAGATCGACATCTCCGCCCGCAATATCGGCTTGCGCTACCCGACCGAGGTGAACCTGCTGGGCGACGCGAAGCTGACCCTCCAGCATCTGCTCCCCAAAGTCCATTACAAGCAGGACCGCTCCTGGCGTCAACAGATAGAGCACGAGGTCTCCGACTGGTGGAACCTGATGGAGACCCGTGCGAGGATGGACGCTGACCCCGTCAACCCCCAGCGGATCTTCTGGGAGTTGTCGCCGAAGCTGCCGGAGCGCTGCATCCTCACGGCGGATTCCGGATCAAGCACGAACTGGTGGGCACGCTACCTCAAGGTACGCGAGGGCATGCGCGCCAGCCTGTCCGGCAACCTCGCCACCATGGGACCGGCCCTGCCGTACGCGTTCGCCGCGAAAATGGCCCATCCGGATCGGCCGGTCATCGCCACCGTCGGTGACGGCACGATGCAGATGAACGGCATGAACGTGCTGATCGACGTGGCGAAGTATTGGCAGGAGTGGGAGAACCCGACCTTCATCGTGGTCATCCTCAACAACTCCGACCTCAACCAGGTCACGTGGGAGCAGCGGGCCATGGGTGGGTTCGCGAAGGTTGCCGCGACCCAAGACATCCCGACGCTCGATTTCGCCGGCTACGCGCAGCTGCTGGGCCTCGACGGCGTCCGCATCGAGAAACCGGAGGACATCGTTCCTGCGCTCGATGTCGCCCTGCGGGCGGATCGGCCGATGGTCATCGACGCGCTCACCGACCCGGAGGTTCCACCGATCCCACCCCACGTGTCCCCCGACCAGGTGAAGAACCTGATGAGCGCGCTGCGGGAGGGCGATCCCAACGCCCGCCACCTCATCGGCATGGGCGCGAAGCAGAAGTTGGCCGAGTTCCTCCCACGGCACTGACTCGTGCATTGCGACACGACAGGCGCCGCTCCGATCGAACGGGTCGACGCTTCCGCCTACACCATCCCCACGGAGCGGCCGGAGAGCGACGGGACCCTCCAGTGGGACGCCACGACCGTCGTGGTGGTCGAAGTACAGGCCGGTGACCAGGTCGGGCTGGGTTACACCTACGCGCACGAGGCAGCAGCGACCCTCGTCACCGGCAAGCTCGCCGGGATCGTCGAGGGTCGCGACGCGCTGGCGGTGCGCAGCCGGTGGCTGGAGGTGATGCGGGCGACGCGGAACCTCGGCCGGCCCGGCGAGGTCTCGATGGCGATCTCCGCCGTCGACATCGCGCTCTGGGATCTAAAGGCGAAGCTGTTCGACCTGCCGCTCACCGTTCTGCTCGACGCCGCTCACGACGGTGTGCCGATCTACGGCAGCGGAGGTTTCACCTCCTACACCATCCCGGAGCTGCAAGCCCAGCTCGCGGGCTGGGCCGAGCAGGGCATCCCGCGGGTGAAGATGAAGGTTGGTCGCGACCCGGACGTGGACGTGGATCGGGTCGCGGCTGCCCGCCGCGCCATCGGCGACGACGTCGAGCTCTATGTCGACGCGAACGGCGCCTACACGCGCAAACTGGCCCTGCGCATGTCCTATGCGTTCTCGGACTACGACGTCCGCTGGCACGAGGAGCCGGTCACCTCCGATGACCTCGAAGGGCTGCGCCTGCTGCGCGACCAGGGGCCGCCGGGGATGGACATCGCCGCCGGAGAGTACGGCTGGGACCTGCCCTATTTTCGCAGGATGCTCGACGGCGGCGCGGTGGACTGTCTCCAGTGCGACGTGACCCGCTGCGGGGGGATCACCGCGGTGCTCATGACCGGCGCCCTCTGCCACGCGCACAGCGTCGACGTCTCCGCCCACACCGCACCCCAAGCCAGCGCCCACGTGTTCAGCGCGGTGGTGCCCCTGCGCCATCTCGAGTACTTCCACGACCACGTACGCGTCGAGCGTCTGCTCTTCGACGGTGTCCTCGAGCCCGAGGCCGGCATGCTGCGGCCTGACCGGTCCCGGCCGGGGATGGGACTGGAGTTCAAACACGCCGACGCCGAACGTCTCGCGGCCACATCGCATAAGCAGTGAAGCGGTAGCGAGTTGATGAGCCGCAGCCGCTGGCGATCGGGTCGCGGCCGATATGGAGGAGTAGCTTCATGAGCCTTGATCCGCCGGACACCCGGCCGACCTCCCACCAGATGTCCATCCCGAAGTCCCAGCTCGACCTCGACGTCGAGGGTCTCGTCGCCGCACTCGAGCGTACGATCGAGGGGGAGGTGCGCTTCTCCGACGGCGACCGCCACCTCTACTCGACCGACGCGTCGAACTTCCGTCAGATCCCGCTCGGCGTGGTTCTCCCCAAGACCCTCGACGACGTGATCCAAACCCACAAGCTGTGCCGACAGTTCGGCGCTCCCATCACGAACCGGGGTGGGGGAACCAGCCTCGCCGGGCAGGCTTGCAACGTCGCAGTCATACTCGACACTTCGAAGTACCTGCGGGAGATCGTCGACTTCGACCCCGCCAACCGCACCGTCACCTGCCAGCCCGGCATCGTGCTCGACACGCTCCGAACGTTCACTGCGCGGGAAGCCAGCCTGACCTGGGGGCCGGATCCTTCCACCCACAACCGCTGCACGGTCGGCGGGATGATCGGCAATAACGCCTGCGGCATCCACGCCTTCGCCTATGGCCGGACCGAGGACAACGTCAAGGCCATGGACGTGCTGCTCTACGACGGCACCCGGATATGGGTGGGTCCGACAGGCCAGGACGAACTCGAGGCCATCATCCGCTCGGGGGGCCGTCGGGGCGAGATCTATGGGCGGCTGCGCGACCTGCGCGACCGCTATGCGGACCTGATCCGTGAGCGGTTCCCTGACATCCCTCGCCGGGTGTCCGGCTACAACCTCACGGAACTGCTGCCCGAGCAAGGTTTCAACGTCGCTCGTGCCCTGGTCGGCACCGAAGGGACCTGCGTCACGGTCCTGCAGGCGAAACTCGACCTCAACCCCTACTACCCGCAGCGCGTGCTGCTCGTCCTGGGCTACCCCGACGTCTTCGAGGCCGGCGACCACGTCGCGGAGATCCGCCGCCAGTCGAAGGCCATCGCTTTGGAGGGCATCGACCAGAAGCTGATCGAGCAGATGGAGGAGCGGGGTCTTCACACCGACTCGATCGGTCTGCTCCCCGAGGGGCGGGGCTGGCTACTCGTGGAGTTCGGAGCCGACACACGCGAGGAGGCGGTGGAGCACGCCCGCGAGCTGATGCAACTGCTGAGGGAGAGCGATGCTCCCCCGAGCATGCGGCTCTACGACGACCCGAAGGATGAGGCGGTCGTCTGGGACGCTCGAGAGGCCGGACTGGGAGCCACCGCCCACACCTCCCACGGCGACGACTGGCCGGGGTGGGAGGACTCGGCTGTGCACCCCGATCGGATCGGGGACTATCTACGCGACCTCAAGAAGCTGTTTCACGAGTACGGCCTTGACGCCGCGCTGTACGGCCATTTCGGCGACGGATGCGTGCACTGCCGCATCAACTTCGATCTCATCACCGCCGATGGGGTGCGCACCTACCGGGAGTTCCTCGAGGCTGCCGCCGAGCTCGTGTCATCGTACGACGGCTCCTACTCCGGCGAGCACGGCGACGGCCAACAGCGCGCCGAGCTGCTCGACAAGATGTTCGGACCGGAGATCGTGCAGGCCTTCCGCGAGTTCAAGGCCATCTGGGACCCCGACAACAGCATGAATCCGGGGAAGGTCGTCGACCCGTACAGGGTCGACCAGAACCTGCGTCTCGGCGCGAACTACCGGCCCTGGGAGCCGCAGGTGAAGTTCGGCTACCCCCAGGACGGCGGCTCCTTCGCGCACGCCGCGCTGCTGTGTGTCGGTGTGGGCAAGTGCCGGCGCGACGATGGGCACGGGGTCATGTGCCCCAGCTACATGGTCACCCACGAGGAGATGCACTCGACCCGCGGCCGGGCGCGGCTGCTGTTCGAGATGCTCCAGCCCGACTCCCAGCTGGACGGCTGGCGTGACGAGCACGTCAAGGAGGCGCTCGAGTTGTGCCTGTCCTGCAAGGGCTGCACGACAGACTGCCCGGTCAATGTGGACATGCCGACCTACAAGGCGGAGTTCTTCTACCACCACTACAAACGCCGGCTGCACCCACCTGCCCACTACGCCTTGGGGCTCATCAACGTCTGGTCGCGGCTCGCCTCGTTCATCCCAGGCATCACCAACGGGGTTCTGCGGGCGCGGGGGTTGAGCACCGTGGTGAAGAAGGCGGCCGGGATCGCCCCGCAGCGGCCGGCGCCCATCTATGCCGGTCAGACCTTCCATGAGTGGTTCGAACAGCGGCCGGTGCGCAACGCAGACAGGCCGCCGGTGCTGCTGTTCCCCGACACGTTCACGAACTACTTCCACCCAGCGGTCGGCAAAGCCACGGTGACGGTGCTCGAGGACGCCGGCTACCAGGTGACGATCCCGCCCCAGCTGTTTTGCTGCGGGCGGCCCCTGTACGACTACGGCTTCCTGGACCTCGCCCAGCGCTACCTCGACCGCCTCATCGACGTCGTGCGCGCGGAAGTCTCAGCGGGCGTGAAGATCATCGGGATGGAGCCCAGTTGCACGGCGGTGTTTCGCGACGAGCTCGTGAAGATGAAACCGCATGACGTCGACGCTCGACGCATCGCCGCAGCCACCATGACCCTGTCCGAGTTCCTCCTGGACGAAGCCGAGTACGACTTTCCCCGACTCGACCGCAAGGCCGTCGTCCACGGCCACTGCCACCACAAGGGGACGATGGGCATGGATGCAGAGTTCGAGGCGCTCGACCAGCTGGGACTCGACTGGGAGGAACTCGACGCGGGCTGCTGCGGCCTGGCCGGCTCGTTCGGTTTCGAGGCCGGCGATAAGTTCGATATCTCCGTCAAGGCCGGCGAACGCAAGCTGCTGCCTGCCGTGCGCGACGCCGACGGCGACACGCTCATCGTCGCCAACGGGTTCAGCTGCGCGACCCAGATCGACCACCTGCAGCTGATCAACGGCGGCCCCGGCCGCCGCGCCTTGCACCTCGCCCAGGTCGTCCAGTTGGCCAAGGACCACGGCCCCGACGGACCGGTGGGCCCGGGGCCGGTGGAGAGTGCGGTGCTCGAGGACGCGACGGCGAGCACCGCCCTGTGGACGGCTGTGTGCGCCGCTGCGGCGACCCTGGCGGTGACCGCCGGGGCGCGCTGGCTGCGCCGACGCTGAGCAGCGCACACCGTGGCGGAAACGGCGGACTCGAACGGGCTCCCGCCGTTCCAGCACCTCCGCGCCGTGCACGTCATCGACGCGATGGCGACCTTCGGGCAAGACCGGCTCGAACGCTTGGGCCTGCCCCGGGCGTTCTTGCTGGCTGCGCTGGCCGGTGGGTTCATCACGCTGGGAGGGCTGCTTTCCATCCTCCTGCCCGTGGGGATCGCCGCCGATGGGCTCGTCCGGCTCGTCGAGGGGTTCGCGTTCAGCGCCGGGTTCTTCTTCGTGGTGCTGTCCGAGGCGGTGCTGTTCACCGAGGCGAACGTCGTGCTGCCCGCCACGCTGCTCAAGAGCGACCGGCCGGCCCGCAAGGTTGCGGCGTTCTGGGCGACCGCCTGGATCGGGAACCTGACCGGCGCGATCGCCACCGGCGAGCTCGTCATGTGGGCCCAGTCGTACCCGGACGCGTCCTTGGAGATGCTGCGGCACGTGATCGACCTGAAGCTGCAGTACTGGCGGGAAGGCGGCGCCCAGGCGTGGCTGCAGGTGGTCGGATCCGGTGTGCTCGCCAACTGGCTGGTCGGCATGGCCGCGTTCTTTGGGATGATGGGACGCACCATCTTCGGCAAGTTCATCCCCATCAGCCTGGCCGTCACCCTGTTCGTCGCCGCGAACTTCCAGCACAGCCCGGCCAACATGGGCTACTTCGCGCTGCTCCACGCCCACGGCGATGGCGCCGGCTGGCCGGTCGCGCTGGTCTGGAACATCGTTCCTGCCGGCATCGGCAACGTCATCGGGGCCGCCGTGTTGGTCACGATCCCCTTCTGGTTCGTGTTCCGAACCGCCGCGCGGCGCTGATGCCGACCGCCTCCACGGCCCTGACCATCTGGGCGAACCGGCTCGCCAAGCCGCTGGTGGACCGCTACCTCGCACGGACCAACAGCGAGGCCCAGCAGACCGACACCCCGGCCTCCGCCGACGACCCCGACAACCTGTTGGAGCCGCAGGACCAGGATCGCGACCGCGGCTCGCACGGTCCGTTCGACGACCAGGCTCACCAGATCAGCCAGCTGCAGGTGCTGTCCCGCAACCGCGGCAAGGTCCGCCGCTGCAACCGCGTTCGCGGGCATCCGCGGCCCCGACCGTCACGAGGAGGAGGAGTGAGATGTCGATGAAGAGCCCGCCGGGTACGACCCGTTGGGTGATCGCCGAGGGCTACATCCCCGACGAGAGCCACGGGCCGGTCCCGCAGATGACCAGCCACGAGACCGCCTGCATCCTCAACGCCGCCGACGCGGACGCTCACGTGCGGATCACGCTCTACTTCTCCGACCGTGACCCCGTCGGCCCCTACGAGGTCACCGTCCCGGCACGCCGCACCCGGCACCTGCGCTTCAACGAGCTCGACGACCCTGAACCGGTCCCCCGTGACACCGACTACGCTTCCGTGATCGAATCCGACGTGCCGATCGTGGTGCAGCACACCCGCCTGGACAGCCGCCAGCCGGAGCTGGGGCTTCTGAGCACCATCGCTTATCCGGCGTGATGGAGATACGCGACGGCCGGCCGGTCCCCGGCGACCTGCAGCGCGCCGAGGCGTGGTTCAAGCGGACCGAGGGACACGCCAACGACCTCGGGGTTCTCCGAGGAGGCACAGCCGGCTGAGTCACCGTCGGCGGACACGACGGTGCGGCGGGCACTCGACAGGCTGAGAGGCGCTTCGTGGATTGGGCGGGATGGGCGACGTTCGGTTTCGTCGCCACGGTGCTGCTGACCGGCATCATGGTGACCGCTCAGCTCGCGGGCTGGTCGCGGATGGACATCCCCATGATGCTCGGGACGATGTTCGTCGCCGACCCCGATCGCGCCCGTCTTGCTGGCTTCGTCGTGCATCTGGGGGTAGGGCAGCTGTTCGCGCTGCTGTACCTGTCCGCGTTCGCCCTGCTGGACACGGCCACCTGGTGGCTCGGTGCGCTGTTCGGGCTGTTGCACGGGCTGGCGGCCCTGACGATCCTGGTCCGGCTGATCGTCGGCATCCACCCGCGCATGGCCTCCGACCGGGCGGGTCCGGAGCTGGGAACGATCCTCGAGCCGCCGGGGCTGCTCGGGCTCAACTACGGCCGGCACACGCCGCTGTTCGCCCTGCTCGCGCACGTCGCCTACGGAGCCGTGCTAGGAGGTTTCCTCACGCCCCGATGAGCGGTTCGCTTCGGCGTGCTCGATGGCAAGCGCCGCCTGGACCAGCGCGCCGTGGCTGAAAGCCATCGGCATGTTGCCGAGGTGTTCACCGGTCTCCGGGTGTATCTCCTCGGCGAACAGACCGAGCGGCGAGGCCCGCTCGACCAGATCCTCGAAGAGCCGACCAGCGTCATCGATCCGGCCGGTCGCAGCCAGCCCCTGGGCGAGCCAGAACGACGCCGGCAGGAAGGCTCCCTCCGGGCCTTCCAGGCCGTCGGTGCCCGGCGGGTACCGGTAGAGGAGCGGCCCTCCGGCGGACAGCTCGCGGTGGACCGCGTCGACGGTTCCGATCACCCGCAGCGATCGCGCCGGCTCGAACTCGATGATCGGCAGCAGCAGCAGCGCGGCGTCGAGCTCGTCGGTGTCGTAAGTCCGCAGGTAGCTGCCGCGCCGGTGGTCGAAGCCTCGCTCGCGTATGTCGGCCGCCAGGGCGTCACGTTCCCGCCGCCAGCGCCCGACCCGGCGCCGACCGGTGCGGTGATGGTGGGCCATGCGCAAGCCCCGGTCGAGCGCCAGCCAGCCCATCAGCTTGGAGTGGACGTAATGCCTGGGCTCCCCGCGAACCTCCCAGATTCCCGCATCGGGCTCGTGCCAGTGCCGGGCGACGAAGTCGATGAGCTGGTAGAGCATGCGCCACGTCTCGCCGTACAGGCGCCCGCCAGCACGGTGGTAGGCCCAGGCGGCGTCCACCACCCAGCCGTAGCCGTCGAGCTGGTGTTGAAGGCCCGCCGCGTTGCCGACCCGGACCGGGCGAGAGCCGCGGTAGCCGATCCAGTCCGCCATCGCCCGCTCAGGAGGCGTCGGTCGGCCGTCCAGGGTGAGCGCGGGCGGGAGGTGTGGCCGGTTCACGCGTCCCGCATGCAGGAGCCAGTACAGGAAGGCGGTGGCCTCGTCGCTCTTGCCTGCCGCCAGAGACGCCGAGATCCCGATACTGGCGTCGCGGGTCCACGCGTAGCGGTAGTCCCAGTTCCGCGACGCGCCCGGCCACTCCGGCAAGGAGGTCGTCGGCGACGCAACCGGTGCGCCCGACGGCGCGTACGTCAACAGGCGCAACGTGATCATGCTGCGCACGACGGCGTCACGGGCGAACGCCGGGGCGTCGATGTCGCGCGCCCAGCCTCGCCACCAGCGATCGGATCGCTCCAGCAGCCGCCAGGCGTGCCCGGGATCCACGTAGACCAGCGGCTCGCGGTCAACCGCCGCAACCGCGAACGTCACTGGCGCGCCGGGGCGGACAGTCACGGCCGTCTCTGCACCCACCGGCAGGCGCAGCGGCGGTGCCGTGGTGACCGCGAGTGCGACACGCTGCCAGAGACAGACGAGGGCCTCGCCGCGGCGTTCGATACGGGGGGGACGGCGGCCCTCCCCGCGGCACGGATCGAAGCGCACGAGGACGTCCTGCGGCCCGCCTCGCGCTTGCACCCGACGAACCAGGAGCGTCTGGGGCAACAGGGAGCCGGTGACCTCCACGACGAGACCGTCGGTGAGCGTGACCTCACCCTCGTCCGAGCGCCACACGGTTTCGATCACCGCGGAATCCGCCCGGTACTGGCAGACCGAGGGCCGGGGTCCGCTGCGGGCGGGGCGGATCGAGAAGCTCCCGGCCTGCCGACCACCGACCAGGCGACCGAACACGGGTGGAGAGTCGAACCGCGGCAAGCACAGCCAGTCGATGGATCCGTGGGCGGCGATCGCGGCCGTGCGTGTGTCCCCGATCGCCCCGTACTCGCCGATCGCAGGCAGCTTCGCCGGCTCGAGCACGGCGCCACCGACCCGCGCCGCCGAGGACAGGTCGTCCAAGATCCCGTCCTGAGAGCCCTCGGCAGCGACCATGGCGGTTGGCTACGCCGTCGGGTCGATCAACGCCAATCCCGTCTCCTCGTCGACGCGCTTGCGGAGGTGCGCGGGCGTCTCCTCGACGATGACCTCGAGCGTCGGCCACACCACGCCCGACTGGAGGTGTCCTCCGGCGGTCGTGCCGTCGGGCTTGCCGACCACGACGTGCGCGTGCAGCTCCGGCTCGTCGTCGTGGAGGGCGATGTCACCGGTCAGGGAGAGAACCTCCACCTGCCCGTCGACGGGGATGTCGCGATACCGCTTCTCTTCGCGGTCGAAATACGCCAGCATCGTGTCCTGGAACGCTCCGATCGCCGTCAGGGACGCGCCAGTGACGTCGTTTTCCCGGGCGAACGACTCGAGGCCGGCCTTCGTCTCGTCACCCTTGTCGAACACGACCGCGAACGTTCGCAGGCCAGCCGACTCATGAAGAAGCTTTACGCGCATCCAACAAGTCCCTCGGAGACGACATGGGCACGTTCCGATCAAGTGCCGAAACCAGCATGGGACACGACATCGCCGCGTACAGCTCGGCGTGACGTCCGATTGGACAGACGGCCGCGGCACCGGGCTCCCGGCGCGATACCACCTGATCGGCGGGCACGTTGGATCTGTGGAGGGTTGAGCCCGGCGTGGCTCGCACATGGATGCGGCAAGGGTCGAGCAGCGAGCCGCTAGCGTCTCTTCACGGGCTGCTGGTAGTGGTCGTGGCACCGCGGCACACATCTCGAGGTCGTCCCATGCTGTACGTGATCCTCGCTGCCGTGGGCCTGCTCGCCATGCTGGTCGCCCGCTTCTCCGGGCGCCTGCGCAGTATGCCGATGAGCCCGCCACTGCTCGGCCTGGCACTGGGAGTGGTAATCGGCCCCGCCGTCCTCGACCTGGCCCGCGTGCCGGCCGGCGAAGAGCTGGCTGTGATGCGGACGGCGACGCGTCTGCTACTCGCTGTGGCCCTGATGGCGATCGCGCTGCGGTACCCGCTACGGGCCGCGCGGCAGCGGGCATGGAAGGTCGTCCTCCTGGTGGCCGTGGTGATGCCCGCCATGGGCGCCGCTGTGGGTGGCCTCGCTGTTCGATTGCTCGGCGTACCCGTGGCCGTCGCGGCCGCCGTCGGTGGGGCACTGTCGCCGACGGACCCGGTGCTGGCATCCAGCGCGGTCGCTGGTCAGCCGGCAGAGGCGTCCATCCCCGCGCGGCTGCGCGAGATGCTCTCCCTGGAGGCTGGTGCCAACGACGGGCTCGCGCTGCCTCTGGTGGTGGTGGCGACAGCGATGGTCACTGGCTCCTCGCCAGCTCGTGGCCTTGGGGCCGCGCTCGTCCAAGTGCTCGTCGGTCTCGCCATCGGCCTGGCGGTCGGGACCGTGGCCGGGGCGCTCATGCACAAGTCGCCACAGGATCGAGACATGGAAAGGTCTGCTCTCGTCCTCTACACCGCACTGCTGGCGTTCGCGGTCCTCGGTTTCGTCGGTGCCGTGCACGGTGACGCGCTCGTGGGCGTCTTCGCCGCAGGCCTCGTGTACAACTACCTCGCCACCGGAGGCGATCGCCGGGCTGAGGCCGAGATCGACGAGGGTATGAACCACTTCCTGGTGCTGCCGGTGTTCGTGCTGTTCGGGATGGTCCTGCCGTGGGAGGCGTGGGCCCGACTCGGTTGGAGTGGGTTGGCGTTCGCCGTCGCGGCACTCGTCTTTCGCCGTCTGCCGTGGGTCATGCTCGTCAAGAGGTTGCTGCGTCTCCGCTGGCACGAAGCCGTCTGGCTCGGCTGGTACGGGCCGATCGGGGTCGCGGCGATCTTCTACCTCACACACCTGCCAGAGCTCGGCGTCACCGATCCCATCGTCTGGGAGGCCGGGACCTTGGTGGTGGTCGCCAGCACGTTGGCCCACGGCATCACGTCAGGGGTAGGGCCCGGTCTGTTCCAGCGAGCCAACGAGTACGCGGTCGCCGAGGAAGGAAGCTAACCCGGCGGTCATCGCCGTTGTCGTCCACAGAGCAACCGCAACAACGACGCCGCAGCCGAGGGGATTTGGTCGGACGTCAGGGGCGGTCGTTGAACCGGTAGCCGATCCCGCGCACGGTTTCGATCCGCGTGGGGTCGTGGGGTTCACGCTCGACGCGACTTCGCAGACGCCTGATGTGAACGTCCAGCGTCTTGGTGTCTCCGACGTAATCCGTGCCCCATACCTCCTGGATCAACTGTCCCCGCGTGAGCACACGCCCGGCATGCTCGATCAGGATGGCGAGGAGGTCGAACTCCTTCGGCGGTAGACGGATCTGGTTCCCGTCGACCTGCACTTCGTGCCGTGCACGATCGACACGGACCCCGGCGGCCTCGGACGCTGGTTCGGGCGCGCCGAGGTCCATGGTGGATCGCCGCAGGACCGCCCGGATCCGGGCTGCGAGCTCGCGGATCGAGAACGGTTTGGTCACGTAGTCGTCCGCCCCGAGCTCGAGTCCGAGGACGCGATCGAGCTCGGCATCTCTGGCGGTCAACATGATGATCGGCACGCCGCTGCGGCGGCGTAGCTGTCGGCACACCTCCGTGCCGGGTAGACCCGGGAGCATCAGGTCGAGGAGGACGAGGTCAGGACGGGTCCGCTCCCACGTCGTGAGCGCTTCTTCGCCGTTCATCACCCAGACCACGTCGAAGCCCTCGGCCCCGAGCGAGATCGTGAGCCCTTCCCCGATGGCACGCTCGTCTTCCACGAGCAGCAGCTTGCTCACCATGGACACCTCATCGTTCGTCACGTCCTCCACCCGCACGGTCGCCTGTTGCGTCGAGGATCGGGAGCGACCGTGCAGCGGCTGGCTCGTTGTCGCGGGGAAGGCGCCGGCGAAGCCCATCGATGCTCCGATCGAGTGACGGCCGGATGCTACGCCGGGCGGGTTACGAGAAAACGGCGGCAGGGTGTCGGCCCACTGAACGCTTGCTGGCGATACGGCGACGTCGACGATCGTTCCGACACTCGTCGCTAGTGTGCCGTCCGCTAAATACGCTAAATAATGGCTGGGCGGGTGTAGATTCCATGTGACGGGCTGATGGTGGCGACCAGGAGCTGGCATGGGGCGTGCGGGGCGACCGACGGTGGCGATCGAGCTGAACGACGACGAGCGGCAGACCTTGCAGCGGTGGGCGCGGCGGCACACGTCGTCG